>JAUWIE010000004.1 GCA_030605515.1 Thermoplasmatota archaeon | reverse complement strand
ATTGGGCTTTGACTATGCGTTTGCCAATAATCTTATAATTGATAAAGGCGTTGTAACCGGCGAATTAATAGTAAATAATAATTATCTTACAGAAAGATTTAATGGATGTAAAATACATTCGATTTGTAAAGGTGGTATGGTGGACTACCTTTGCAAGAAGTTAAAAATTAAACAAGATGAAGTAATCGCTATTGGTGATGGCGATATTGATAGTTGTATGTTGGAAAAAGCAAGACTTGGAATTGCGTTTAATGCACCGAAAAGTGTTCAAGAACGCGCAGATATTAAAACAAATGATATGAGTACAATACTAAATTATATTTAGATGTGATAACATGGACGTCAAACAAGAAGAAATCACAACACTTCATGAGCTTTGCGTTGATGAAAATAAGCTTATGAAAAACATGTGTGATGCAGCAGCTGAAAGACCTGTTTCTATTGTTATGCCGATGTTATATCGCGAGGTTAAAAATGATGCATTGGAAAATATCGCTAAACGTTTAAATAAATGTGGATATGTAAATGAAATTGTCATTCCGTTAGCTGCAAAAAACGAAAAAGAGTTCGCACATGTTAAACGGTTTTTTAAAGATTTGAAAATCCCTACATTAATCATGTGGTGTAACGGACCAAAGATCGAGAAATTATTAAATGAATTAAGAAGTGACGGGATTAACCTTTTAAGATACAGAGGTAAAGGTAGAGATGTATGGCTTGCTCTCGGTGTTGCTAGTCTTAAATCATATGCAATAGTGCTTCATGATGCAGATATACAAGGATATACTGAGATGATTCCAACAAAACTGCTTTATCCAATTGTTGAACCTGAACTTGATTTTAAATTCAACAAGGGATATTATGCTCGTGTTAATCTTGATAAAAAAATTATGTATGGTCGTGTTTTTAGGCTTTTTCTTCATCCTCTTCTTCAATCACTTGTTGATGAAATTGGACATGAACTAGATTTTGTTAGATTCTTACGTTCATTTAGATATCCAATTTCTGGAGAATTTGCTTTAACTAGTGATCTTGCTCGTGATGTTGATATCCCCGGTGACTGGGGTATTGAAATAGGGATAATGGCTGAGATGTATAGAAATGTAACTTCAAAGAGGATCTGTCAAACAGATCTTGGTTTCTATGACCATAAACATCAGAAAATTGGTAGCACTGATACAGGTCTTGTAAAGATGACCAATGATATCCTAAAAACGTTACTCAGGGTTTTAATTGAAGAAGATCATATACAGGTTTCTAGGGAGTTTCTTATCTCATTAAGGGTGTTATATCAGAGAAATGCTCAGGATTGTATTAGAAAATATCATGCTGATGCTCAATTTAATAATTTAAGATATGATAGACATTCTGAGGAGACAATGGTTGAGAAATTCAGCCGACAGATCATGGACTCCGGTATTAATTATATGAGGAAACCAGTTGGAACGAGGATACCTGATTGGTTAAGAACAATTTCAGCACGAAAAAAAATAAGAGAGCAATTATTAGATATAGTAATTGCAGATAACGAGAGTTGATAAAATATGAACCATGAATGGAATAAAGGAAAAAGTTTAGATCCAGATGTTATTGAAAAATGTAAGAACATAGCTCCTATGGACATACTTGTTGGTGTTTTATGTAAAGATGTCGAAGCTACTGTTTTAAATGTTCTAAATGTAATCAACGAAGGTTTGTATAGATATTTTCCAGATTACAAAAAAGCAATAGTAGTATGCAGAGGAGATTCCTCAGATAAAACAAATGAGACAATTGAACTTTTTCAAACTTATAATAGTATAGAAAAAATAGTTACAAATGATATTACAAAGGGTGGCAAAGGTGCTGGTGTAATGACTATTTTTGAAACAGCTCATGAACTTGAGGCGAAATCGGTTGTACTTATGGATGGTGATTTGCTTAGTGTTAAACCAGTTTGGGTTCAGACAATTGCAAACCCTATAATTTATGGCCGAGCTGATTTAACAGTGCCATATTACATTCGGGATAAGAATGATGGTGTTATAACAAATAATTTAGTCTATCCTTTTACAAGAGCTTTATATGGGATTGACATCAGGCAACCTATTGCAGGTGAATATGCTATATCAAAAAACCTCTATGAGTTACTACGTGAACACCCTCTGTTTCCACCTGATTTTGGTATTGATATATTCATTTTAACAGTTGCAGCAGCTGAAGGAATGTATGTAAAGGAAGGATTATTCTCCTTGAAGATTCATGAGTCGACAACTCATTACCTTGAACCTGAAAAATTTTTAATCCCGATGTTTCGAAAAGTTACAGGAAGCATGTTTGAACTTGCAAAATATTATGAAAAATATTGGAAGAATAAGCCACAGAGATGGCATACAAAGTTTTCACGAGAATGCTTTAGTCAAAAACCAATACCGGTTCGAGTGAATATTACTGAGATGAAGAAATCTTATGAGGCTGAATTTAACTCTTCAAAGAACATTATGAAACAATTCATACCCGAGGACATCATCAAAGAGTTAGAGAGAACTATTGTTAACAACGAAGAATTCAACTCTGAACTCTGGATTAAAATTGTTTATAACTATGCAGCTGCCTATAAAAACATAAAAAGTGAATCTGATAAATATTTACTGCTTGACTCTTTTAAAACATTATGGATTGGACGTTTTGTAAGTTATGCTAAAGAAGTAAAAGATATGGATATAAACGAAGCAGAGCAGATCATACAAAAACAAGCAGAATTATTCGAAGAAAAATTCGATTATTTACGTTCAGTTTACGAAAATCCTACAGCAGGTTGCATACATATCGAATAGGAATTAGTTTCAAAAAATGATATATCATACTTGGCAGAAGATGATCTTTTAAGAATAACTAATTATTTCAGAAAAAAGGAGTTTAATATGAAAATACTTGCAACAGCAGATATACATGGTGCTCAATATCGACTGAATATCATCTTGAATAATGTTGAGAAATATTCACCGGATCTTGTAGTAATTTGTGGTGATATTACACAGTTTGGTCCAGGGGAACTTGCAAAGAATTTTTTAGATCAAATCCCAATAACAACATTTGCAATTCCAGGTAACATTGATACTGATGAAGTCAACAGAGCAATAAATGAAAGTAAGGCGACAAATATCAACATGAACTGTAAAGAAAAAAATGGTATTTCTTTTGTGGGTATCAATGGAGTTAAACCTAATGAAATTCAGGAGTTAATAGCAACAAATAAAATTAATAAGATGCTAAATGAAAAAAGTGTATTGATATCTCATGTTCCACCCTATGGCTTTCAAGATAAGGTTTTTCTTGGAATGCATGCAGGTAGTAAAGAATTAAGAGAAATCGTTGATTCATTTAGACCACGGCTTGTACTATGTGGACATATTCATGAAGACCCTGGTGTTATAAAAGTTGGCAATACAACTGTTGTAAATTGCAGTATGGGAAAAAGAGGAGAAGGAGCATTGGTTGAAATAAATGAAGATATTTCAGTCCAAATGCTTAATTAAATATTATTTTTCAACATGTATTGTTTGAGTTGGGAATGCCATTTCTATTCCTTCTTTTTCAAAGGTTTCTTTAATTGCAAAGTTAATGGCTTGTTGTGTATCTCTATATTTTATATATTCTTGGCTGCTCATATAATAAATAATATCAAATTTTAGACTGAAATCACCAAATTCTGTGAAATGAACTCTATCAAGTTTGTGAACATTTTCAAGTTTTTCAGGATCAATTATTTCTTTGATTATATCTGGGATTTTTTTAAGTTTCGCTGTTGGTGTATCATATGTTACTCCAATTGAAAATGTAATCCTTCGTTTTTTCATTTTTTTGAAATTTCTAACACTTGTTTTTGTTAATTCAGAGTTTGGTAAAACAAGTTCTTCTCCTTGAAGTAGTTGAACTCTTGTTGATTTCATCCCTATTTTTGTAACTGTTCCAGAATATGCTCCTACAACAATATAATCTCCTATTTCAAAAGGACGGTCAAAATAAATTGAAAATGCACTGAAGAAATCACTTAGTACAGACTGTAATGCAAAACCAATTACAATTGCTGTTGCAGCTCCTCCGATTGCAAGCCCTGTTAGATCAATTCCTGCCAGCCCCATGAAAACAAAAAATGCAATAAGGTATACTATTCCATTAAAGATAGATCTGAAGACATATAAAATATGCTGACTTGTTTTCTTTTTTCTTTCTTGCTTTTCAGCATACCATGCAAAAAAAACATTAGTAACTCTTGTAAATATATAAGCTACTAGTAAAATTTCAAATAATAAAAAAACCTCACCAAGATCAAAAAGTTGTTTTGTTCCAACTTGTCTAACGGTTTCAACTCCGTCAACAATTTCCGTTTCAATTATTGGTTCAGTCATATTAAAATATGGAGCAATAATACTTAAATTTTGAAGAGCAATAAAAATACCAAAGAATATAACTAATATATAAATTGGTTTTTTGATATTTTTTAATATTTCATCATCTAGTTTTGTTTTTGTTTTTTTTGCTAATTTTTTAAAATAATGTGCAAATATATGTTCAATAATCCATCCAAAAATGATAAAGACGGCAAATAAGAGTGCTGACCAGATCAACTCTCCATATAACGGCTCTGAAAAGCCGAAAAAATCATTTATACCCTGACTTATTGAAGTAGATATTTCTTCTATATTCATTTTAACCAATGACCCTTAAAAAACATCTTATATATAAATCTTAGTTTATGAGAAAGTTAATACATTGTAATTGATTACAGGTATTTCTGCCTAACAATCTGTAAGGAGAAAATATCATGACGTTTACTATTAACGGATCTGAACTGACGATTGAAAAACTTATAAATGTCGCACGATTTAATGAAAAAGTACTACTTGATCCCAAAGCCCTCGATCGTATCAGGGCTTGTCGTAAGATGCTAGATGAGAAACTTAAAACTCATGAGATAATGTATGGTGTAAACACTGGTGTTGGTGAGCTATCTGAATTGGTTTTAAACGATGAGCAGATCAAAGATTTTCAGAAATATTTAATTTATAATCATGCTGCAGGAATTGGAGATCCTGCACCAGTTGAGTATGTACGAGGTGCAATGTTAGGTAGGATAAATGTTCATGCTCATGGAAATTCAGCGTGTAGACCAGAAATCACACAGACACTTGTTGAAATGTTAAACAAAGGGGTAACACCATTTGTTTGTCAGAAGGGCTCTGTTGGTGCATGTGGTGATCTTGCACCTATGTCCCAAATTGCTTTATTGATGATGGGTGAAGGCAAAGCATATTACAAAGGAGAGCTTCTTAATGGTAAAAATGCAATGAAGAAAGCAGGTATATCATTACCTGGCATTGAGGCTCGAGATGGTCTATCGATTATTAATGGATCTAATCTACTAACTGCAATGAGCGCGATTTTTCTTTATGATGCAAATAATTGGTTGAAACAAGCTGAAATAGCAGCTTCGATGTCTCTTGAAGCATTAAAAGCTAATATGAAACCTTATACACCAAAACTCCATGAAATACGTGGTTTCTCAGGTGCTGTCAGAAGCGCCAGGACAATTAGTAAACTTGTCAAAGGTGGTGATCTGGCAGAGGGTAAAATCAAATGTAAGATTCAAGATGCATATTCAATGCGTTCCACACCTCAAGTTATTGGAGCAGCTCATGATGCTCTCAAATATGCAAGATCACAAGTTGAAATTGAATTAAACGGTGTCGGTGATAACCCTGTTTTCTTCCCAAATGAAAACCTTCAATTATCTGGTGCCAACTTCCAAGGATCACCAGTATCTTTACCTATGGATATGGCAGGTGCTGCAATTACTATGGTAAGTATTATGTCTGAGCGGAGAATGAACCGGCTAAATAATCCAGCGTTAAGTGTTGGTTTACCTGCATTTTTAACAAAAGGTGCTGGTTTGTTTTCAGGATTGATGCTTAGTCAATATACTGCAGATAGTCTTATAGTTGAACAGCGTATCCTTTCCAATCCTGCATCTATTCAGTCGATCCCAGCAGCTGCAGATCAAGAAGATTTTGTTTCGATGGGGATGAACACTGCGATTAAAAACTTCCAGATACTTGACAACGCTTATGGGATTCTCGGAATTGAATTTATGGCTGCTGCTCAGGCATTGGATTTCCGAGATTATAAATTTGGAAAAGGTGTTTCTATAGCAAAAGAAATTATAAGAAAACATGTGAAATTTTTAGATGTCGACAGACCGTTATATCCTGATCATACTAAGATGAAAGAACTCGTGAAATCTTGTGAAATATTAAATGAAGTTGAAAAAACTATTGGTAGTCTAAAATAAAATTTTAAAGTTTTTTTGCATAATTTAAAACTTCAATTAATGGAATTATTATAATTAATGGGGCGAAAAGAAAAATCCAGAATTGTATTGAGTTTTCATACAGCGGAATAAAGAAAGTGAATACTCCAATAATTATCAATGGGATTGACCATATAATAAACCTATTAGCTCCATACTTATTTATGTCATACCAGTTCTTTTCAGATTCAAAAGATTTCTTTATTTTAATTCCATAAAACTTGTTCATCTTTACTTTTCCTCTTTTTAAAGGAGTAAATAATGCAATTAATATCAATCCAACTATTATGTTTGTAAAACCAATTATTAAGTTTACTTGATACATATTAATCGTCCTATTTTATCATGGGAATATGAATATCAGTTTTTCTAACAACATCAATAGATTCATCATATCCAGCATCCGCATGGCGTGCAACACCTATTCCTGGGTCTGTTGTGAAAACTCGTTTTATTCGTTTATCTGTTTCTCTTGTTCCATCACAGACTACGACCATACCTGCATGAGTAGATAGTCCTATTCCTACACCACCCCCATTATGTATTTGTACACTATCTGCACCTGCTGCACAGTTCAATAACGCGTTGAGTAAAGGCCAATCAGCTATAGCGTCACTTCCATCTTTCATTTTTTCAGTTTCTCGATAAGGTGATGCAACACTACCACTGTCTAAGTGATCTCGAGTAATTGCTATCGGGCCAATTTCTTTATCTCTAATCATTTTGTTTATAGCTAATGCAAATTCTACTCTTTCTCCATAACCTAACCAGCAAACTCTAGCGGGTAATCCTTCCCAGGGTAAATTTTTTTCAGCTAGTTTAATCCAGTTAGTAAGTACTTTGTTTTTTGGGAACATTTCTATAACTTTTTTATCTGTTTTTAAAATATCTTCAGGGTTTCCAGTTAATGCTAACCATCTGAAAGGACCTCGTCCAGTGCAAAACAATGGTCTTACATATGCAGGAACAAACCCGGGGTAATTAAAGGCGTTTGATAACCCTGCTTTTTCGGCTTGACCCCTTAAATTATTACCATAATCAAAAACAACTGCTCCGTTTTTCTGGAAATCAAGTAAAGCCCTACAATGATGTTTCATACTATCCATCGATTTTTTAATATACTCTTTAGGATTATTTTTACGCAGAGTAAATGCATCCTTTAGAGAATCACCATAATACCCTATAGGGATATACCCATTAAGTTCATCATGAGCCGATGTCTGATCTGTGACCACATCAGGTCTAAAACCTTGTTTAACAAGTTGAGGAATAATATCAGCACAGTTTCCAAGAACACCAATTGAAATAGATTTCTTGTCCATTTTAGCATGTACAGCAATTTCAACTGTTTCATCTATGTCTTTTAGTTTTTTATCACAAAATCCTGCTTTAAGTCTTCTATCAATGCGTGTTTCATCACATTCAACAGCGATACAAACACCATGATTCATGGTAACCGCTAGTGGTTGAGCTCCCCCCATTCCACCGAGTCCACCAGTAAGTACTATTTTACCTGTTAAATCACTATTAAAATTTTTTTGAGCACATGCTGCAAAGGTTTCATAGGTTCCTTGAATAATTCCCTGTGTTCCAATATAACACCATGATCCCGCAGTCATTTGACCATACATCATTAAACCCATTTTATCATATTTTCGAAATTGCTCCCAATTACTCCATTTTGGTACAATATTTGAATTAGCCATAACAACTCTTGGTGAATTATCCCATGTTTTAAACACTGCAACTGGTTTTCCTGATTGGATAACCATCGTCTCATCGTTTTCAAGATTCTTAAGTGTTTTAACTATTGCATCATAGCATTCCCAGTTACGAGCTGCTTTTCCAGTTCCACCATAAATAATTAGATCTTTTGGGAATTCTGCATTTTCTAAGTTGTTCTCAAGCATTCGTAAAATAGCTTCTTGTTTCCAGCTTTTGCATCTTAGCTCTTTACCTTTCGCAACTTTAATAACACGCCCCATGAAAATCGTTTCTAAAACTAGAAATCTATACTTAAATGTTTGTTAATTAAAATAAAAAATGGAAATTAAAATCTAATAAGACAAAAAGGAAGGACGGCTGGCCTCACTAGGAGGGGATGGGATGCACTCTAACAAAACTACCAGCCCGATTCCTTCCAATACACTAATATCGTTAATGTATATATATGTTTTTCGCTCAAAGTAACGAAATGCTTACTACATTATTGCCTCTGAGGATAATTGTTCCAAGTCGCCTCTTTGTTTCATTATTTGTTTCCTCTACATCGTTTAAAACCATATTCATGTACTCATCATAGCCAGATAGTTTTCCTTCTATAACCCGCCCATCTTTTAATAAGAGTGATAATTTCTGATTCAATGATTTTTCCAGTACGTCTAATGGTAATGCCATACGGAGGGGTAAACCATCTTCACCTTTTTAAATTATTCCCCTTAGAGGCATATTACTTAATAAATGATAACAATTATATGGTAGATTCAGATTACAAATTGCCTTATGGGGGATATAATATTATGGCAGACAAAAATATTATTCATGTTGTTGGAACCGGTACAATAGGAGAACCTTTAATCGGATTGCTTTGTGATGCAAAAGAGGATCTTGAGATAGATGAAGTAACATTTTACAAACACAGCCCTATCCTAACAGACAGACCCAAAATCAAAGGTTTGACTACAAGAGGAGCTAATCTTGCTGTGAGAAATGATAAAGTTAAGGATTTTCAAGAGCTTGGTTTGGAGCCGATGTATGGAGCCGAAGAAGCTATAAAACGTGCTTCTGTCGTTATTGATTGTACTCCTAAAGGTACTGGCCTTATGAACAAAGAAAAATACTATAACAAATACAAAAATAAAATCAAAGGATTTCTTGCTCAAGGATCAGAATTTGGCTTTGGGAAGATGTTTGCAGTAGGCATCAATGATGAAGCAATTACACCAAAAGATAAATTTATCCATATCGTTAGTTGTAATACTCATAACATGGCAGTACTTATTAAAACACTTGGAATTGAAAATAAAAAAAATCATCTTAAGGAAGGACGTTTTCTTTGCCTAAGACGAGCAAATGACATTAGTCAAGTTAAAAGTTTTATACCCTCCCCGGAAGTAGGTACTCATAAAGATGAAAAGATGGGAACACATCATGCCGTAGATGTTCATCATCTCTATAAAACATTAGGTATTAATCTAAATGTATTTTCGAGTGCTCTGAAATTAAACACCCAATATATGCATTGTATATGGTACGACATAAAACTTGACAAAAAAATCACAAAAGATGATGCTACTCAGATGTTTATAGACAATCCAAGAGTAGCTGTAACTTATAAAACCTCAGCAAATTTAGTTTTTTCATTTGGAAGGGAACATGGACATTATGGTAGAATACTTGATCAAACAGTAGTAGTTATACCAACTATACACGTAGCAAATGAAAACGAAGTAATTGGTTTCTGCTTTACTCCACAAGATGGAAATTCAATACTTAGTAGTATTACTGCTGCTGAGAGATTCATGTTTCCTGATTCATATGAAGACAAATTAAAATGTTTAGGAGCATTTCTATTGCAAGAAGTGTAAATTCAACTATTTCAATATTTTATTTATTTTCTTTAACAACCTTAAAAAATGATCATTAATATTTATACATGAGAAGAGATAGTGATATTGGATAAAATGATTGAGGAGCAAAAAACAATACGTGATTCAATTCATGGTGATATTAAACTTGAAGGTTTCTTTCTTGAATTGATAGATACACCTGAAATTCAACGTTTGTATAATATTAAACAACTTGGCCTTGCATATTTAGTATTTCCAGGTGCACATCATACAAGATTTGAACATTCTCTTGGAACCTATAAGATAGCATCTCAGGCTGCAGAGACGTTAGGTATCGATAAATATGAAGGCGATCTAGTAAAATGTGCGGCTTTATTACATGACATTGGTCATGGGCCATTTTCTCATACATTGGAATTTATACTTCGAAATACCCTTGATGTTGATCATGAAGATTTAACTGAAAAACTTATAATGGGTGAATATGAGATCTCTGATTTAGATGAAAAAAAGATAATTTCTTCACCAACTGTCAGTGAAGTACTTCGTAAAAACAACATTGATCAAAAAGAAATTTCAGAAATAATTAGAGGAAAAAACCATAAGAAATCATATCTATGTCAACTTCTAAATAGCGCAATTGATGTAGATCAGTTGGATTATCTTATTCGCGATGCTTATTATACCGGTGTTGCCTATGGGATGATTGATATTGAACGTTTTATTAGAACCTTAGAGATATTTGATAATAGATTAGTTGTTAAAAGAAAAGGTGTTAGTGTTGTAGAGAATATATTAATGGCAAGGACTCTTATGTATTCATCTGTTTATTTTCATAAAACTGTGCGTATTGCAGAGTTAATGTTATCAAAAGCTATTGAAATGTTACCTGAAACAGAGCCTTTTGAGTTTTTCAAAATGATCGATTCAGAGCTTATAACTGATTTGAAAAAAATGGGATCTTATCAGCATCTTATTGTTACAAGTCTTAAGTTTAGAAAGTTATTTAAACAGGCCTATTCAGTTTCTGAGTCAAATTTAAATGAGCAGAGAATCAAGATTGTAAAGAGTTTGGAGAATGTTAAGCTCAGAAGAGAAAAAGAAAAAGAATTTGAGGATTCGCTTAATATTCCTAAAGGACATATAATAATTGATGTTCCGTATCAAGAATTACATCATGCTGAACCACGTATAAATCAAACAGATATTATTATTCTTGATAAAGGAAAGACAAAAACATTAGATAATTTTACGCCAGTTGCAGGTGCAATTAGATCACGAGTTATACCAGATTGGATTGTAATGATTGTTACTGATGAAAAATATAGAGATATTGTATCTGAAAAGGCTGAGAAAATATTGTTTAGGTAAATAAAATATAATTTTTAGTTATTAGGAAAGAATGGGGAAGATTGAAGGTGGTGAGGAGAGATTTTTTAAAAAAAAATCTTTTGGATCTCCCCCATTCTGAAGGATATATATGAATTTTGAGTATATAAATTTTATTATAGAAATTATTCAATTTTCATTTCTTGATGGAACAATTTTTGTTTTAAATCCATAAAAATTGTAATTAATCGTATATTATTTGATCGTAAATAAATTTTTTTTTTTATATTAGGTTTGTCTAATATAAATAAGGTATCTTCTTTTTAATATTACATCGGCAAACCAACATAGCATATCTAATGTTCCATTTGGTCTATTTTGGCTGATTCCGCATTTATCCATAAGATTATTTACGGTTCCATAAAATTGTTTTTTCATATCTGTTGGATCTAATAATTTTTGATTTGGTAAGGTCTGTATCCCAGATTTTAAATCCTCTTTTATATCCTTTATATCATCGATAATTTGTAATACTCCACCAATTTCATAGATAGCTATTCTTTGTTTTTTTTCCATATTTGGTGCCATTAAATGCATTAGTGCCAATAGCGAGATCCCACCCTTTGGAAATGTAATTTTACATAAATGCTCTTTAGAAATATTTTTATCTGAATGTTGATAAATACTCATTAGTTGACTAATATGTTCAATTTTTATGTAATTAGCAAATATCTCAAATGATTTTTTATCAAGTGTGTTTCTTAAATAATCAACGCATTCATTAAACAAAGCTAAAAAGCTATCTTTTGATTCAATGGTTTTATCTTCCATAATGATTGCATCAAAATCCTTTAGATACTTTCTACACTTAGGTATATCAAAAGATGCATCGTATAATGTAGTTGCAGTTGCAAAATTAGCGAATTTTCTATCATCAAAATTACCACCAAGATATCTTAAGAGATCTGTTTGTCCAATTTTTGACAGATATAAATATGTTCTTAATGATTTTAAACAACCTGATTTTTTAAGCGATTTATAGATGTCTTTTGATTGTTTGAGTTTCATAATTCGTTTCCTAATATATGTTAAATAAAACAGTTCAGCGCATATCAGCCGAAATAATGCTTTTATAATGATGATTTTCATATTTCTTCTTTGATAATTTATTTTATCACTTCTATACTTAATCGTGTGAGGTAGTTCTTCTAAATCAAGTAATGAATTTAAAAGTGTATCTAGCTCAGAGTAATCCATATTAATAGGTGATTTTGAAATTTCTATTTGTTTATTTTTTTGGGAATTCATTTTATATAACGTTTTTTTCCACCTTAATTTATTTGTTTTTTATACTCTGTATTATTCTATTGTACTTAATATGTATAAAAAAGTTTCTAAAAATATCTATTCTTATAACAATTATTATCGATGGTTTTTTATTTCATTTATCCTTCTGAGATATCGATATGAAAATAAGAGAATATATGAAACTTTCTCGTTCATTTAACTCCTTTTTAACAGGGTTATCACCTGTGATGGGAGCTATTGCAATGGGAATGTTTAATATACCGCATCTTATAATTTTATTTTTAATTGGTTTTTTTGGCCATATTTATGGATTTACTTTAAATGATATCTTTGATTATAAAATTGATAAACTCAATAAAGAACTAAAAGATCGGCCATTACTATCAGGTACAATTTCAATAAAAAACGCATGTGTTTTTGCATTGATATCAATGATTATTTCATTTATACTTGCTTTTTATCTAGCTATAGCTACAAACATGTATTTTCCACTGATCCTCCTCTTTTTATCAGCATCGCTTGTAACAATATATGATATGATAAGTAAAAAACTACCATTGATGGATATTTTTGATGGAGCAGCTATTTTCTTATTGGTTCTCTATGGAGCAACAACAGTATCTGGTAATTTAAATCAGCTTACAATACTTGCATGGATTGTTTGTTTACTTGGGACAATTCAAGTTATGTTCATGCAGCTAATACCTGGAGGATTAAAAGATATACAAAATGATTATAGAGTCAAAGCAAACACCTTAGCAGTAAAAATGGGTGTCAGAGTAAGTAAAAATAATTTGTTAAATATCCCATATAGCTATAAATTCCTTGCATATATCATTCAAATATGCAATATAGCTCTTGTTTTTCTCACGTTTATTATTGTGTTTAAAGATCATACCACATTGCATTATCTAATATGGATTATACTTGGATTTATCAGTATCCTTATGCTTTTTATGTCTCATAGGTTTTTAACTATGAAATATTTCGATAGAGGAAAAATGAGAAAACTTCTAGGAAGTCATTTCTTAATTAATTTTTCCTTGGTACCAGTTATGTTAATGGCTCTTAATCCATGGGCAATTCTAATTATTCTTTTTCCCCCGATAGGTTTTATTTTTTCAAATCTTATCTTACATGGTACAATTCTGCAGCCAAAAACAATGTAATGTTATTTTTAGAAAAACTCAAATAACACGAGTTTCTTCTAAGCGTTTAATGAGTAAGGTAACTGCTTATGCAAGATTACTTCGAATTCCTGGTATCGGAGCTCTTGCTTTGCCACCTGTTATTGGGGCACTAACAGTTGGAATGTTTGATACTTATAATCTCATTTTGCTTTTTGCAATTGGTGCATTTAGCTCAGTTTATGGATTTATACTAAATGACTATGCAGATGTTGAACTTGATAAACTTATTAAGGCACTACATGGAAAACCATTAGTTAGCGGTGAAATTTCAAGAAAAATTGCATTAATTATTAGTATTTTATTAATTTTTTTAACATTTATATTCATATTTATTCTCTGGTTTGGCAAAACCTTCGATAACTATAAGATAATGGCTTTAATCTGCATTATTCTAGCAGGGATACTTGGAAGTATCTATAATCTCTATGGAAAAAAAATACCAGGATCAGATTTTTTCGTAGCCATTTCTATGGCTTTAGTTTTTTTATTTGGTGCTCTTTCATTTGGTAAACCAACAATAATCACGTGGATTATTTTTGTTCTAACTTTTAATCAGACATTACATATGAACGCAGTTGAAGGAGGAATCAAAGATTCAGATCATGATCATCTTATGGACGTGAAAAACATTGCATTATGCTCAGGTGTTACTGTTGATAAAAGCAATATATTGATACCATTACGATTTAAATTATTTGGAATGGGAATTCGTTTATTTTCATCAGTTTTTTTATTTCTACCATTTGTTGCTTATGGATATGAGTATAGTATAGGGCAAATTGTTCTTTTACTATTCTTAACAGCTGGTATGCTGTTTTTCAGTTTTAGGTTATTAAATATCTACAGATTTGATAGGGATCTAATTAGAAAATATATTGGAGTGCAATCATATCTCCGGTATTCTCTTGTCCCGGTTATGCTTATCGGACTTATCGGTTGGATGAACTCAGCGTTTTTAATTTTCTTTCCAATAGTATGGTATATTATATTTACCCCGCTACTTGGTGAAAAACTTTTCAAACCGAGGATGTAACATGACTATTAAAGATAAAAACAAAATTGGTATCATTGGAGCAGGATTCGGTGGTTTAACCACAGGTGCTTTACTTAGCAAACAAGGATTTACTGTTGAGATTTTTGAAAAGGAGAAGATTCTTGGTGGTAGGGCGTTATCGCTTAATGGAACAAATCTAACTCTTGATAATTATAAGAAGATACTATCTCGGTTTTCTATGAATATACCTTTTTCAGATCCACCTCTCGAGGAAATTTTTAATAATGAGATGTTGAAGGGTTTTACAATTGATTTGGGTTTTCACAGTATTGAAGGCGGTGCTTTATCAAATGTCGGTCGTGTTCTTCTTGATGCAGGAGTAAAAGTTGACATGGTTGAATCAAAACTTGGTTTTATAAAGGAGAATTCGTTTTACTTTCCATTAATTTCAAAAAAGGATAAACTTCGTTTTCTCCCACATATTTTACTACTTGTTTTATCTGGTGAATCAACAATGAAAAAGCTTGATGAGGTTTCTATTGCTGATATGATTAAACGATATGGTAAGGGTAAGATGAAACTTATTTTAGAGTTATTACCACGTGTAACAACTACTGTTAATAATCTTGGTAAAATTTCAACTGGTGAGGCTTTTCGTGCATCTCAATCTAATCTTCGCCGTGGTTCAAGCCCCGTAGGTTACCCAAAAAAAGGGCTGATAAGTATCTCAAATGCATTAGCTGATACAATCAGGAAAAATAATGGGAAGATCCATCTTAACTCATATGTTAAACAAATTATTATTGAGAACAGAAAAACTAAAGGAGTCATAGTTGACGATAAAAATCATTTTTTTGATATAGTTGTTTACAATGGCCTCGTGCAAAATTTATTCCAAATTGTAGATGAAAAATATTTCCAAAGTAGCTATGTAGCTCATCTTAAATCATTATATGGTACAGGTAGTTTATGTGCTTATTACTCATTAGAAAAAGTTAAACCAGAACTTTTTGGTAAATCTTTTCTGTTTATAGAACGAGATGCTGGTGTTGATGGTAAAGATGCAGTTGGAATGATTGAGTTTGTAACAGCAGTACCTGAATCAGGTTTAGCTCCAAAATCCAATTATCTTGTTCAATCATATATTATATGTACTCCTAGTGAAGCTAAATCAAAAGAAACATTGCAAGGTTTGCGTGTAATGCTTGATAAAAACCTTGAATATTTATTGCCAAATTATCATTCATTTTTAAATTGGGCTATTTATCCAGCAGTCTGGCATCTTGATGGTGTAGCAAAAACAATTGATAACATTAAACCTGAGATACAGACGCCTATTGAAGGTTTATATCTTGTAGGTGATGGAGTTCATTCTCCAGGGATTGGAGTTAATTGCGCAGTAAATTCAGCAAGTCAATTAGTTGAATTATTAACAAAAAAATAAAAAAAATATTTCATCACAACCCTTTTAATATAATATTGTGGCAAAAACATTTAACTTAAATATTGATATGAAAAGCCAATGTCTGAACCCGATTTAAGGAACATTGGAAACAAATTAGGAAAACTTACAATGAAAGAGCCGTATAGTAAAAGCCGGCTTTTTCCACAACGTATCAGAGGATATCTAGATCTTATTCGTCCTTTTACCTTACTTGCTCCAATTGTTGTATCTATGTTTATAATTGTTGCAAGTCTAGTTTACAACAAAGCAGTAGTATCTTCAGATTGGTGGGCTACGGTCCTACATGCAAGTCTAACACTTGCAGTTGTAAACGCAGCATCAAACGCATTGAATCAGGCTACAGATGTTGAAGCTGATAAAATATCAAAACCATATCGTCCAATCCCAATTGGGCTTGTTAAATCTGATGAGGCACAGAGTTTAGCTTATATTCTATATCTCTTTGCATTACTTAGATCAGTAACTATTAGCTTTTGGTTTGGTATTTTTGTATTTCTCATAATGATCTTTACTGTAACTTATTCTCTTCCTCCAAGAATGAAGCAATTCTTATTTATTAATCAAATTTGGATTGCAATCCCAAGAGGTTTATTTGGAATACTTGCAGCATGGAGCGTCTTTGGAGATCCATTTCAAAAAGAACCATTGATAATCGGTAGTATCGCAACATTATTTTTAATCGGAGGCATGGCAACAAAGGACATTGTTGATAGCAAAGCTGATAAAAAGACTGGTACACACACACTAATTAATACTTATGGTAGTAAATCAACAGCGTTGATTTCATTTCCGTTTATGTTTTTCCCGTTTACATTTATACCAATTTTAATTAATTTAAAAATGTTAAAACCATATTTATGGCCCCTGACATTCTTAGCACTTCCAAGTATTTTCGTGTTTTATTTAATGATTAAAGAAAATGAAAGCCATACACTTGAAAATGTACAAGCATGGGCAATTATGTATATTGAATATATCTTTTTTGCAATGGGATTTGCATTACTTGTTATATTTAGTGGACTATTGAATATTGGAACAATATTTTAACTAATATTTTTTATAAATAATTAGATTGTTTTTGCAATGGTTTGGATGTGATTTCATTGTATTCTTTTGTTGATTCAGATAGTTCTTTATGAGTAAAATAGCTCATATAACTTGCTGCTATTCTATGCAAATAATATCCAATAATCTCTATCTCGCGAGGAGAAAATTTTTCTTCCGATAAATCACAGTTCATACTATGAGCTTTTTTCCGGAGTTCATCTAATGAATGGTTTTCTTCCATATTATCAGCCCTCAATATTATTAATCCCATATTGCTTTAAAACCCTATGTGTAAGATTAAATGTAACAATTCCATTATAACTACAACAAGAACATTTGAGAATTTTACAGAGTTAAGATTTGGAACTATTGGTGATTTATTTGTACTTTCAGCAACTAATGC
>JAUWIE010000081.1 GCA_030605515.1 Thermoplasmatota archaeon | reverse complement strand
ATAAAATGGGTTATTCATCAATCCCGCTTGGTACTATTGTGATTAGAAAGAAAGAGTGGTTAAATAAAATAAGTGTAGAATCAACTTATATAAATAGCAAGAAACAATATGGAATCCCAGGAACTCGATCTGGTGGACCTGTTGCTGCTGCATATGCCGTTTCAAGATACTTAGGACTAAAAGGTTATAAGAACTTGGTTCAAAGATGTATGGATAAAACGTATTATGCTGAAAAAAGAATAAATGAAATTGGTTTGAGTTTAGCAATAAAGCCCATTATGAATGTTTTAGGTGTGAAACTAAATAATCTATCAGGTGTCTTTGATAAATTAAAAGGATATGGTTGGCGGGTGAATAAAATTGATAGGATATCCTGTGTTCGTATTGTGTTAATGCCTCATGTTACAAAAAAGATAATAGATGAATTTATTCCTGATTTAGAAAGAGCATGTAAAGATGTTGGTGAACTATGAGCCTGGAATTATTAAAAAAATCTTTATTAGAATCTTCAGTTGTGAAAAAAAGAGGGTATTCTTATGTTATACATCCACTAACTGATGGTATTCCTGAGATAAAACCAGAGTTACTCACGGAAGTTGCAAATGAATTAGAAAAAAAAATTGAAAAATATGGGAAAATTGATAAAATCGTAACAATCGAGTCAATGGGGATTCCCCTTGCAACTATGTTATCATTTAATATGAATATTCCTTTTATTGTTATAAGAAAAAGATCTTATGGTCTTTCTGGTGAAAAGAGTGCTGAACAAGTTACAGGTTATTCGAAATCAAAGCTCTATATCAATAATTTATGTAAAGGAGATG
Source organism: Thermoplasmatota archaeon (assembly GCA_030605515.1). Classification (GTDB taxonomy): domain Archaea; phylum Thermoplasmatota; class E2; order DHVEG-1; family DHVEG-1; genus JAUWIE01. The sequence goes on along the minus strand of JAUWIE010000081.1, from coordinate 5,378 downwards.
AAATTGTGATTGTTGATGATTTAGTAAGCACCGGTGGAACTCTTAGAGCTGTGCTCTCTGTTTTAAAGGAAATTGATGTTGTTACTAAAGGTGTTTTTATTGCAATTGGTAAAGGAAATACAACCAGGGAAATAATGGATGAATTCAATGTACCAATCACAACTTTAGTTGATATTGATATCGTTGATGAAAAAGTTGTATTAAAAACATGAGAAAGTATTTCATGTAAGAGTCGTATATATGGTTTAGGGATATATCATGGTTGAGAAAGTTGGACAGCATGCCCATTGTCATATTTGTGGGAAGGCAATACCTATTAGTGAAACACTTTGTTCAGAGGAATGTAAAGGAAAATATCAGGCTATGCTCAAGAAAAGGAAAATTCTTACGTATATCATGTATGCATCGATACTTTTCGTATTAGCTTTGTTATTAGCAAGTAGTTATTCCGGAGGCGGAGTATAAAAAAAAGATAAGTTTTAAATTCAACTATTAGCTTTTGTACAGCTTGTATGGAAGAAATTGTTATTCCTGCCCTGATAACTTTTGGAGCCATTATGGTTCTTGGTTTCATTGGGAATTATATTTTCAATAGAACACAAATCCCAAGTATTGTATGGCTTTTACTTTTTGGTCTTGCTGTTGGTTTTATTTTTAATATTCAAAGTATAGATAAAGAGCTTTTGATAAATACATCAGGATTTTTTGCAGCAATAGCCATTGTAATTATTTTATTTGATGGTGGGATAAACATTGATCTTCATCAGCTTTTTAGAGGAGCACCGCGTGGACTACTTTTAACTACTAGTGGTTTTTGTTTGAGTCTACTTGCAACAATGATGATTGTTATCGGGCTTTCATCAACTGGGATATTAAACATCCCTATAGAAGATAGTGTAATTGTTGGAATTTTACTTGGGGCAATAGTAGGTGGAACAAGTAGCCCTATAGTTATTCCATTAGCTTCTAAATTAAAAAATCTACAGAATAAAACAAAGATGGTCTTATCAATTGAAAGTATACTAACTGATCCTCTTTGTATCGTAGTATTTCTAGCTGTTGTATTAATGATTACTTCCGATAACGCAACTATAGGCGATGCTATAAAAAATCTCACTACCACATTTTTAGTTGGTGCTGGCATGGGCCTAATTTTAGGACTTGTTTGGTTACCAATAATGCATAAAGTCAGAAAAGAACAGTTTTCTTATGTTTTGACCTTAGCAGTTGTATTCCTTGTATATTCTCTTGTGACATTACTAATTGGTAATGAATCAGGTGGACAAGGAGCAGGGGCAATTGCTTGTCTTGTATTTGGATTAGTTCTTGGAAATGGAAAAAAAGTACTGAAGATGTTTGATTATTCAGGTAGATGCTTTGAGATGGATAATGAGACAAAGCAGTTTCATTCATTAACCTCATTTATCATAAGAACTTTCTTCTTTGTTTATCTAGGGATGATGGTTAGTTTTCAAAAAACTGAATTTATTATTGTTGGAATACTCGTTTTACTTGCTTTACTTGGACTGCGATATTTAGCTGTTCAAATCTCAACGTTTAAAGGAGGATTTGAAAAAGATGATAAACAAACAATGGGAATAATGATGCCTCGTGGTCTTGCAGCAGCAATTCTTGCGATTAATTTTGGTCCTATGTTAGTTAGTGATAAAGGACTAAATCTTGGGAATAATATGGAGGGATTCTTCCAAGATGTTGCTTTTGTTGTAATACTTGGAACTGCAATTATTTGTACCATAGGAGTATCAGTAATATCACATTATGAAAGGAAAAAGCTAGAAAATGTTACTGAACAAAAAAATGAACATAAATCAATTGATGATGTGATAATGAAAGAAAAAAGAAAATAAAAAAAAACAATTATTTTATATTATAGTAGTTTAACTATCAGCTAGTTCTTCTTGAAGATCTATTACCATCTCGGTGAGTACATCTTCAAATACTGGATGCCGGTATTCTTTTATTGAACCGTTTGCTAGATGTGCTCTTGCAACAAAATCTCGCCCATCCTTTATTATTTCGATATGACAGACTGTCTCCATTGTTACCCTTGACCCCCTATGTAATATTTATCCCGTATTCATCAATTGTATTTATATTTTTTGTGAGTAAGCTTAATGTGCCAATAATGTAATACAACATTGGAGGCATAAAAAAAATGAGACATATTAGAAAGGCTTCAGTTGCAGGTCAGTTCTATTCTGGAAACAAAACAAATCTCATTGAAAGCATACGAGATTGTTTTTTAGATGAAAGAGGACCAGGGAGTTTACCTAAGATCACAAAAAGTGAAAAAAACATTATTGGTCTAGTGGTACCTCATGCAGGATATGTATATTCCGGAGCTATTGCTGCTCATTCCTATTATAACTTATCAAAAAACGGTTTTGCTGATTCTTTTATAATTCTTGGTCCAAACCATACAGGTTATGGATCAGGAGTATCTGTAATGACAGATGGTATCTGGGAAACACCCTTAGGAGAAATAACGATAAATAGCTCTATGGCTGAACAAATATGGAAAGGTATCATTGATAAAGATGAAAGTGCACATACACATGAGCATAGCATTGAGGTGCAACTACCATTTCTGCAGTTTTCTGCGGGAGATAAAAAAATTGAGTTCGTACCTGTTTGTATGAATATGCAGGACTATCAAACAGCACAAGAAGTTGGTATTATTTTAGCAGAAGTAATTAAAAATTCTAAGGAGAAAATTGTTATTATTGCAAGTAGTGATTTTTCTCATGCTGGGTTTAATTATATGAGTATGCCCCCGGAGGGTTTACGTGTTGATGAATATGCCGATAAGCAGGATAAACTTGCAATTGATATGATTATTAATTTAGACCCAAAGGGTCTTGTTGATACAGTTCAAAAAAATAATATTTCAATGTGTGGCTATGGTCCGGTAGCAGCAATGTTAACAGCAGCAAAACTTCTTGGTGCAGAGAATGTGGAATTACTTAAATATGGGACATCCTATGAGGTGCAACCCAGTAGTTCTTGTGTTGGTTACGGGGCATTAATAGTATATTAAGGTGGAAAATTAATGAAAAAAACACCAGTTAAGGATATCCAGTTGAAAAAAGGAATGAACTCAGATGAACTGATAAAAGAACTCTATTCATCAGGTGGGTTCTCAGCAAAAAAAGTTGCAATCGGTGTTGATATCCTCGAAAAGATGATGAAGGAAGAAAACTGTGTTCGTTTACTATCATTTCCAGCATGTATATGTTCAACAGGTACAAGAGGAATTATCAAAGAACTACTTAAGAAAAAACTTTTTGATGCTGTTATTACGACTACTGGTACACTAGATCATGATCTTGCAAGAGTTTGGAAAGATTACTACCATGGTTCGTTTATGGCAGACGATAAAGAGCTTCATAAAAAAGGAATTAATCGCCTGGGCAATATATTCATTCCAAATGAGTGTTATGGAACAGTACTTGAAGAAAAAATGCAGCCTATTTTAAGTGATCTCTATAAAATAAAAAACAAATGGTCAACCAAGGAACTGATATGGGAATTTGGTAAACACTTAGAAAAAGAAAAAAAAGGTAAAGAATCAATAATGTACTGGTCATGGAAAAACAAAATACCTATTTTTATTCCGGGAATCATGGATGGCGCTTTTGGCTCACAATTATGGATGTTTTATCAGGAGAATAGAGATCTTACTATTGATTTATTAAAAGATGAGCAGGACATCTCAGATACGATATTTGATGCTGAAAAGAGTGGTGCTTTTATCATAGGAGGTGGAATCTCAAAGCATCATGTTATATGGTGGGCTCAATTCAGAGATGGTTTGGATTATGCTGTATATATTACAACTGCGGTAGAACATGATGGTAGTTTATCAGGAGCAAGATTACGTGAAGCAGTATCTTGGGGTAAAATAAAAGAACAAGCCGATAACGTAACTATTGAAGGAGATGCAACAGTTCTTCTTCCACTTATGACTAGTGCCCTTTTTGAGCGGTTATTGCCAAAATAATGCTCTCATTGTAAGTTTTATATTTTTTGGTAAATCAGGTAGTTCTTTTCCATTATATAAATCAAGAGCTGATTTAACATAGACATTAACTGTTTCATTGAAAAACCATCTACCGTAATCAGCATCAGCTCTAGCGGGACTACCTACATAGCCATCTTCTAAACCTAATTGTTTAAAAGTTTTACCAAGAACACGTGGAGAACAAAGATCTCTATATATACTCTGCAGTTTTTTATATGATTCATCTACAAGATAAGGATACTGATATTTCATAAGAGATGTCTCCCTAAAACCAGCATGAAGTTCTTTACTTGTATCAAAATCAAGTTTCGGTTCTCGTTTCTCTACTTCATTACTATAAAAATATGGTCCCCAGGGTTCACAAACTCTTATGTCGTATTTATTCATAGTTTTTTTCATACCTGTATATATGCCCTTAAGATGACCAATAGCCATGTGATAAGTACAAATAATCAAATGTTTAAACCCATGTTTAGCAAGAGATGATCCAACACTAAATACAATGTCTCTGACGACCTTTCCGCTAACAGATATACTTCCTGGGAAATCCACAGCAAATTTACAATATCCAACAGGAATAGAGGGTAAAAGAATGTAAGATAAAGATGGGTTTTTTTTATTTAATATCTTAATAGCTTCAACAGCTGCATCTTGTGAAGTAAATAGATCAGTTCCAACTGGTAGATGCGGGCCATGTTCTTCAAGTGGGCTAAGTGGTAGAAAAAATATTGATTTTTCCCGGTCTAATTCATCTATTTGCTTCCAGCTAAGTTCTTCTAATTTAATTATCTTTGTTTCTTTACCATTAGTTGTCTTTTTTTTCACGTTGTTACCTCACAACCATTTTCATGTATTATCATGGTATGTTCATATTGTGTGACAATGCCATTTTTTGCATCTATAAGTTGAGGATATTGTTTTATACATCCTGCAAATAAAAGTTTTTTTAATGATATTTCTGTGTTTGGAAAGAGATCAAAGCACCATCGCTCAGCAAAGGGCAACGTGTTAAAGTTTTTATTTATATTCATGGATAGCCACCTTGTTTTTGGATCCCTTATTAATCTAGATTTAAAAGATCTACTATATCTGTAGATATTACTGCTTTTTCCTGATAGTACATGACCTGCACCATTTGTTGCGAAAGGCTCGACTGCTAAAACATCTCCTAGTTTTGGTTTTGCTATATTTATTTTATCTCCAACATTTGGAACTGATAAACCAGAGTGAAGATTATACTTCTCAAGGCTATGACCGGTTAGATTATCAATTGATTTGTATCCGTATTCTACAATTGTATCTTCAATTATTTTTCCAATATCTGTGAGATCAACAT
>JAUWIE010000020.1 GCA_030605515.1 Thermoplasmatota archaeon | reverse complement strand
ATGCTCTCGAATTACATAATCTAAATTCCGAGAGTTAAGTAAACTCATAAAAAATACAGCATCAGCAAACTTACTTAAAAATTTAGCACCAGAAGGAAACAAAATAACTGGTAGATCGGTATTCTCCTTGATTGCTTTAACGGTTTCATCCACCTGTTTCTGAGAGCTTAGAGTGGAACCACCAACCATAATAGCACTACTACCAGCCTGTGCTGCAATCTTTGCAATAGAACCTGCAACTCTGGGTTTCTGTTTATCAGGATCTAAAAGAGAGAAATGTAATGGCTTTATCTTGGTTCTTTTAATAATACGATCAGCAGTTTTCATCTACACTGAAATTACACTAAAACATTATTAATGTTTACCTTCAGATATGATTCTGCGGATCATTTCATCATTACATGCTGCAATTACGCTCCGTCTCTCATTTAAATCAAGAGGCATTTCAAGTTGTTCGCCTTTTATATTTGTAACAACTCCTCCTGCTTCACGAACTATTAAAGTTGATGCAGCAATATCAATTACGCGAATGTACTCTTTACCAACAACATAAAAATCCAATGCGCCAATAGCAACCATACACATCTCCAGTGAAGCTGAACCAAGAGAACGTACAATGTTCTTTTTTGCAAGATTAAGTGTTGCATCATCGAAGTTTTTTCCAAGAGTAAGCGACGAAAGGATATCTTTAGCTGGAACATCAGGAATCAAAACTGGTTTTTTATTAAGAAATGCACCGTGATGTTTCTCAGCAGTAAAAACATCACCAGTTGGTATGTTTTTCACAACCCCATATTTAACATCACTAAGCATTGACTTACCAACTGCAAGGGATACAGAATAAAATGGTATTCCTCTGTATGCATTGCGAGTGCCATCAATAGGATCCAATACAAAAGTATATTCTCCATTAAAATCAATAAAACCTGCTTCCTCACTGAGTAAGTTTACTTTAAGTTTAGATTTTTTAATTGTTTTAATTGCTACATCCTCAGCGATTTTGTCAATATATTTTGTAGCTGTTCCATCTGCACCTATACCAATGTTACTTCCTAGTTTATGAAACTCAGTTAAATTAGCTCTTTTTATTTTTCTATATATTTTATCAACAATATTATGAGTTAATATCTTGAGGTTTTCCTCCATTTTTTATACCTACATATAACTTAGATTTTGAATCCAAATATATTATTGAAATATAGTGTTAAAACTACCATAATCAATGCGGCAATGAGAACTCCGATGAATATCGTTATTAGTGATCTTGAAAATTTTAAATTAAATAAATAAGCGATTAATGATCCGGTCCATGCACCAGTGAACGGTATAGGTATTGCAACGAATAATAGTAACCCAATATGTTCATAGCGTTTGATTTTTATACCTGCTCTCCGGCGAGTATATGCAAAAAGCCGGTCTAGCGTTTTTGACCAAAATTTAAATCTACGAAGGAATTTTTCAACAAATTTAAAAAACAATAAAATAAAAGGGACAGGTAGCATATTTCCTAAAACTGCGATCGGATAAACTTGCCACCACTCCCAATTCATAAATAACATTGCAACAACAACTGTATAACGTGATTCAAACCATGGAATCATAGACATAATAAAAATGCGAACCCACTCAGGAAACAGATCTAACATGTTTTATGCACCAATTAATCTACCAAATCCTTGGCTCACCTGGAGTTCATTATCTTCTATAAGCTTTTCCCCTCTTACAAAAAGATGTGTTGGAAAAATTGCTGTCCATCCTTCGTATGGAGTCCACCCACATTTAGAATGTAGATTATCAAGTTTTATTTTACATGTCTTTTTAAGATCAACAACTAAGATATCAGCATCTCTACCAACTTCAATTCTTCCCTTGGGGATATTTAGAATTTCTGCAGGTCTCTCACATAGGAGAGAAATCAATCGTTGAAATGATAATGAATCTTGTTTAGCAAGATGTAAAAACAAAGGAAACATAGTTTCAACACCAGGTATTCCTGAAGGTGCTTTGCAAAACTCTACATTTTTTTCATCTAAGGTGTGTGGAGCATGGTCTGACTCGATTACATCAATATAACTATTTTTTATTCCATCAAATAAAGCTTCTCTATCAAAGTTTGTTCTAATTGGAGGGTTAACCTTGTAATGAGTTTGAGGCTCTGGGTTGTTCTCAATTGTCAATAAAAGATGATGTGGAGTAACTCCAACACTGATATTCTTTTTTCTATCCCTTAATAATTGTAATCCTTCACATGACGAAAGATGACATATATGAGTTTTTACCTTGTTGTCTCTTGCTGCATTTAAGATATTATTGATAGAATTAACCTCACATTCATTTGGGCGAGAGCGGAGATGATCAGCAATATTTTTTTCATTTATTCTATGTTTATTAATACAGGAATCGTCCTCAGCATGAATAAAAACAGGTTTATTAGTTAAACAAATCTCTCTGAATGCATCTTTTAATCCTGCTTTATTCAACTGGAAGGAATTTGTTGTATCACCCATAAATATTTTGAAACCACTGCTTTTTTTTGCCAAAGCATTAATGTTATTTATGTTATTGTTGGTAATTCCTGCGTATACTCCAAAATCAACATATGTTTTCTTACTTGCAATTTTAATTTTTTCAGAAATATTTTGCACGGTTGTTGTTTGTGGGATAGTGTTAGGCATGTCAAAAACACAAGAAACCCCTCCAAAAGCAGCAGCAAGTGTTCCAGAGGAAAAATCCTCTTTATGTGTCAAACCTGGATCACGGAAATGAACATGGACATCGATACCAGCAGGGAAAATAAGTTTATTATGAAAATTATAATGTTCATCTCCTTTTAGAACCTTTTTAATGGCAGATATCCTACCATTTGTTATTCCTATACAGCAGTTTTCAAAACGCCCGTTAATATATGCTTTTCCTTCAATTGTCAGATCCATCAAGTTGTTTCTCCTTTATTTCTTCCCTAGGTTTTATTTCTGTGAAAATCTGACCGCTAAATTTATAGATTTTTGTATTTTTATCAAACCATGAATCTGGAAAAAGACCTGCTTTCATACATGTATGAGATAAAAATTCTTCTTTATCCCATCCTTGTTCAACTGGAACTTGAGGCAGTAACAAACCTTTATTAAACCCTTGCTCTGCAATAAGTCCATCTTTACCTATCGCAATTTTTAATGGGTAATCCTTAGGATTATTGATTTTTATAAGTTCGGGTTTAGTAAGTATTGTTACTTCAATGATTATATTATCAAGCTCATTTTTATCTAGTGGTGGAAATCTGGGGTCTCTTGTTGCTGATTTTGCTGATTCCATTATTGCGTTTTTTAATTGCATAACAGGCTGAGGTATACCAATACAACCTCGTAAATCATGATCAGGATAAGTATGAATAGTCACAAATACGCCTAGTTCTTGATCAAATGTTTTCCCTAGTTTTAATAAAGGGGGTTTTTCGTTTGTTGTATGTGAATCAATGATGTCTCTAGCAAATTTTACAGCATTTATACCTTCATCTAAACTGAGCATATTAAAAAGAATTAGATTAAGCATTAAATAAATATTCATTCACGCTGAGATTTTTTTCTGAATGGATTTTTATTCTATGTCTTTAGTTACAACAATATTATGAATCTTTGTCTCAATTTCTTCTGGAATAACTAATTCTTCTTCGGGAGATGAATATGTCACATTCTGGCCATTGATAATAACTGTTTTTTCTACAATTGTAACCAAATAGTGCCCTGATGTAAGTTCGATCTGATAAAAACCATTCTCATCTGACATGGCATCGTTTTCTATTGCGGTATTATTTTCAACACTAATATCAGCAGTAAATATTACTGTTATATTATCGATATTGTTGTTGTCATTATCTTTAATTGTTCCACTTATTGTTTTTGATAGTTTGTCTAAATTAATTGGATATATCGTTGTGCCTGCACCTCTTGCAATTGTTATTGATCCTTCATAAGAATATACTGGTGTTAATCTTTCAGATTTGACTGCTGAAATATTATATGTTCCAGGTGTTAAAGCAACAGAATAATAACCAGTTGAGGTGTTTGAATTTGTATATGCTGGTTCAGCAGTATTATTTTCAACAGATATATCTGGCATAAATGATATCATAATATCTCCTATTTCATTACCATCGTGTCTTGTGTAACCGCTTAAAATAGCCTTAGTCAGACCTATTGATATGTTCTGATATGTTGTCTTGTTTCCAATTAGGGTAACATATTCTTCTGTATTGTATTCATTGTTTTTAGTTGCATTAATTATGTATTCACCTGGAATTAGATTGGAAAACGAAAAAGCTCCATCGGCATCCGTAATAGCCTCTTCAATTAGCCTGTTGTCACGAGCATAACGAAGATCAATGTTTACATCACTCATTTCCTCTCCAGAATCAAAGACGCCGTTAAAGTCTCCATCATAGTAAACCTTACCTTCAATTGCTGAAAGTTTCGGCTTTGAAATATTATAGTAACGATGCCCGGGCTCAATAATAATTGATGTGTTATGAATCTCAAATCCTTCTTCATCTATTACAGACATTGTGTATATACTTGGGTAAATATCTGTGAAATTATAATAACCTTTTTCATCTGTAACAATTGGTTCTGGATTTCCTGCATTTAAATCTTCTAGACTAATATAAATATCTGACTTCAAGTTAATAGTTATACCGGATAATGGTTCATCAATTCCAAGATCATACGATCTATTGTTGTTTTTATCATCATACACAAAGCCCTCAATTGTTGAAGGATCAATTGTGATATTAATATCTCTAGTATAATCGACTAATCGCATTGCTTCATCATCAGTAAATGCTCGGAACATTTCTTCAGCAGTATCATTAAAATAAATGGTTTTCAATATTACTCTATTATCTCTATCCTTGACTTGGGAAATTTGAAATGTGAAATTTCCAGCAGGTGCAATAATGCTAAAAGTACCATCCGTACCCGTAACCATATTATCATGAGCTACACCAAAATTATCATACAAAACAACTTGAGTATTAATCAACGAATCGTTCTTGCATTTAATACTTCCATTCAAAAATGCTCCTGCATAATATTTAGCAATAACAACAGCGCTTCTACCTGGCTGATATGCAACCGGAGCAAGATACTCTGGGTAAAAATGTCTTAAAAATGCACATGGTGATTGACTAAATCCCCCATACTGGTTTCTTGGTGGTCGTAAACCTCGTTCTGGGTTATTTGGATCGATCTCAGGAGGAGCTCCAATATAGACATTGTAAAACATTGTGTTAAAATAATCCTCTTTATATTCTTCCCATTGATCCATCATTCTAAATCTGCGCTGTTCGTCGATAGTCAAGTCTCTTATTTCTACATTTGTCCATTCTCTCTCTTCACCTTGTGTCCCATCTACATTTTCAATATAACCTTTTGCACGATACTTAACAAAATCATCTTCATGCCTGTTTACTAGATATATACTTTTATCTGATAAAAAGGCAAAAATATTAAAAATTATCTCGTCGTATCCTTCAACTGCATAATATCTGATACTGTAACCCGTTGCTTCTTGAATGTCATGATAAAGCCAAATTATCTCTTCTTCGTCCAATTTGCTATCATTATTATTTAATAAAAGTTCAATAATATCATGATAAACTGCATTCATTGGATATTGTGATCCGACAGTATATTCTTTGCTCATCTCCTCATCATATTCTTCACCAACATGAGTATTATATGAAGGAGAGCTTATGGGGTTTTCTACCCAATTTGTTATATTAATTGAAGCATTTTCATCAATATGTTTATTTAATACTTCAACAACATCATCTGAAAGTTTACCATCATTATCCTTACGATTTCCTTCCATCAGCCTTATAGTCCATATTATAACTGCCTCATTTTCACTAAGAGCAGTATGGAAATTAGCTGCAGGTGGTATTCCATCCTGGAAGTTATCAGCAACGGTAGGATGCTCACCAGCAGCAACTTCATAAAAACCATAGTCCCACCATGAAATAACTGCAGGTCTTTCAACTGGATTTTCAATATCTAAATCTTGCTGACTTAACCAATAATATGCATCAATCCAATAAGTTTCTTTACTAGCTCCAAGGGAGCCGAATCCCCCAGTTGGAAGCTCACCGAAAACATCTTTTTTCATATCTTGGGGTACTGCAGAGGTAAAAGTTAGATAAGCATTTGGTAACAATATTAAAAATATAACAAAAAGTACACCTAAAATATGAAAAAAATTCACCCCTCGTCTTATACCATGAAAACCACCACCAGCACTTCTAATATTACGTATCATTTGTTTATAATCTACTCTATCTACAACTATCCAAATAATCCATGCGGATAATAAACAGATAACTGGGACAATATCGTTCATAAAACGCCCCGAAGTTGACATAAGCCAAATGTTTACTAAAAACAGTATAATAATGAAAAGATAATCTCTACGCTGATGATTCTTATAGAACCCATAGCAAAGAAATAACAGCCCAACCCATGCAAGCCAATAAAGAGCAGGGCCAAATGACATTATAGTCTGACTGATATTATGTGTACTTGCTTCAGCAATTGTACTTGCTACCTTTGATCCATAAATCCCACCACCCATCACAATATTTCTAAGTTGTTCAATACGTGCAAAAAATGGGAAAACTGAAATTATCTGAGGCAGATAAAATAGGAATGCATATGCTCCACAACCTACACCTAAAAGAGTTGGCAATGATATAGTCCAGGGGATTTTTTTCTTATAGATAATATAGTATATGACTCCAAAAATCCCAATAGCTAGACATAAAAAGAAGGGGATATCAAAAGCTGTACCACCAACTTTAGCAACACGTATTGGAAGGGAGATAAGATAACCTGTAAACAACGTAATAAAACCAGTGTAAACAACCCTCATATCCATTTTACTTGTGAAAATATCTATTATCATTTGAATAACGACATAAAGTGCTACAATAACATATAGAAACTGCCCTTCAACCCAGGTCATTGACAACGCACCAATAGCCACTCCTGAGAGAATGGCATATAATATAGATTTTCGCGGATCTTTATTTTTTATACCCAATATGAGAAATAAAAACGCAAAGAAATATAATAAAAGGTTAAATGAATCGTGGTCAAACAAAGAATATGCTGAGCCGTGACCTGAGGCAATATGAATAGGTATAAGTGCTATAAGAAACGCTGCGAGAAGCCCTGTCTTTTTATTAAACAGTGTTTTACCTAGAAAATAAACAGGAAATACTAATAGAGCGCCAAATAACGCTGGTATAAACTGCATTGAATAGCCTACTGCATCAATTTCATCCATAAAAGGCGTTAATAGTCTACTAAAACCAATTGCCATCATATTTAACAGAGGAGGTCTAGCACCAGTTCTACCTAACGGGTAGTTAAGCAGGGGATCGAACTCGCTATAATACGGATATTCTCCAGGGTTTTCTCCATAAAGTGTTTGTTCTACAAGTCTCATATTATAGTAAGGGTCAGGACCAGATAGATAAAATTTATCAAAATCTTTTCCTTCAGGATTAATTGCCACTTCAGAAACAACATTAAAATATGCATTAAAATATAATACTAAAAAGAATGTGCAAACAAGGGTTATTGCAACCCAATATTTTTTAATGCTTTTTGGTTTTTTTTCCACCTGTTCTATTCTTGTTTTTTGTACAATGTGTTTTGGTTCGTCAATTATTGGTTTACTTCTTCTTTGTGCTCTTTTCCGCATTGTTTCACCTAGGAATAATTCAAACTCGTAAATCTGTTCTCTTATAAATAACTTATCTAGTATTTACAATCTAGTAATGGGGATATACATGGTGCAATTTTTACTTTACTAAAATCACTTTTTATTGTATCCGTAGATATTATTTCATTGCAGCCTGCTGAAATAATTTTTTTAATTGCTTCTCCTGCAAACAATCCGTGAGTACAGGCAACAAAAATGTTTTTCGCTCCTTGTTTTTTAAGCTCCTGTATTGATTTTTCCATTGTTCCACCAGTTGATATAATGTCATCGATTATAGCGACGTTTTTATTTTGTGCTTCTAAGTTTTTTGGTTTTATTTCTATGGTTGTTCCATCAATACGTGTTTTTTCCATATAATCAAAATCACAATCGATTATCTTTGAGGCTTGTTTTGCTCGTTCCAGTGCTCCTTTATCTGGTGCAAGAACTAAATCAACCTCTTTTTTACAAAGATATTTTGCGAGTTCTGGTACTGCTGAACAGCTAAAGGCAGGTATTGTAAAAAAATCAAGTATATGTTGTTTATGGGGATCAACAGTTATTACCTTATCTGCTTGTAGGCTAATAAGCTCTGCAATTGCTTTTGCACTTATTGGTTCTCCAGTTTCAAATTTTTTATCTTGTCTTCCATATCCAATATAAGGAATAACAACCGTTATTTTTCTTGCTCCAGCTTCTTTTACTGCATTTTGGAGTAGAAATAACTCAATAATATTTGGATCAGGATAAGTCGTTTGAACAATTACTACATCTTTATTTGAAATATTATCTAATATTCGTATATATAGCTCATCATCAGGAAAACGTTTAGATATTGTCTTTATTAGTGAAGCTTTTAGATCTTTTGCTATATCTTCGGCTACTTTTTTAGATGCTGTTCCACCAACTACAAACATTTTCAACAATGTTTGAATTATATATATGTTTTTAGTGGTTTCGTAATGTTCGTAAGAAAGTTTTTATAAGGACATATGTTTAGTTCTTTGTGTTGGATGTGGGTGTGAATGCGATTTAATAAAACATTAGAAGTTGTGATATTAATTTCATTGATCTTACCGTCTTTCTTTTTAATTGAACCCTTAACGGCTGATGAAGGTTTTGAAAGTAGAGTAGATGCAGTTATTGATATTGAATTCGTAACTGCTACTGATTTCAAAATAAGTATTACAATGGATGTTAATTTAATAACAATATATGGAACGACAACTTATGATAATAGTGAAATTCAAACATTGGGAGCAAGTACAACTCAAGATGCAATTGAAGACATGGGTACAATAAAAGGAAAGTTGAGACAGCTTATAATGGAACAAATTGAATCATCTTTTGAAAATGCAGATGTTGTAGCCATGAATAAAAAACCAACCTATGAAAATAGTAGATTTTTTGATGAAGTTAGTGTAAATCTTACATCACAATATTTTGATATGAACGATACTGTTAATGCCCATGATTTCATCAATGGTGTACTTGACATGGGAGCTGAAGTTTCCTATTCATTTGACTTTCAAGCAGAGCCGGGATGGAATAACACTTACACAATAACACTACCTGCATCAATGAATCGGCCTTATACAGATGGGCAGGTGGATGCTAATAAAATACGATGGGAGGTGGAAAACGGAAATGGGCTTCAACCAAGCATATCAGCTGACCTTTCAGTTCAGTTGAAAGAGCCGACAACGTCTCAACTTGAAAATGAAAACATCACATTAGACTTTGAATTAGACACGAAAAAACCAGAAAAAAACAGCTTGATAGCAAATATATTAACAAAAACCATTGACATTAGTAATTATGATATATTACCAAGTTTTATCACAAATCTAGAATTTATACCAGCAGATGGTATAAGATTGTTTATAAAAAACAAACTTACTTCATGGGAAATATTTTATCAAAAGACAATTAAACCTATAGAAGAAAAAACCATTTCAATAATAGAAAATTCATCTCTGAATCAAACATTAGAAACTGATTTCAAATGGGACTCAAATACTACAGTTAATTGTTCAATCCCATATGATATAGAAAATATGGACGATGAACCAAATATAATAGCTGAATTAACGGATGGCGATATTGGGTTGCAGATATGCAGCATTTCAAATAGAGCATTATATGGACTTGTAAATACTGGAGCAACAGCAAACATTACTGCAGCTGATATAAATTTTGGTGACAATTTAGATGATATCGGACATTCATACATAGGGCGAATATTTTTACCGGATAATATTTACTTAGATGGAGAAAATATATTTTATTGGGATCAAAATATCTCCATTCAAGGTAAATTTGAATCAGAGGCAGCTCCTGAATATTCAAGTGAAGAAATTAACACTCTTTTAGAAATTGATATCAGTAGTACAGATTTAAATCTACTAAGTTTCTTCACTGGAAAAACAGAGCTAACTTTAACATTATACATGGAAGGTGATGTTGACTATGGTGTAACAACAATACCTGACATGTTTAGTATACCTGATAAGATAAATCTAGAATATTTGAATTCAGATGCTTTTAGATTGTGTATTGAAGAAAATGTATTTAATGAAGGCGATATAACTGAATTTTTAACTGATGAAAAAGAACTTTTTGAAAGCAGAATGGTCGATATATTCCCTAAATTAAAGATCGATGGGCGTATCAATAAAGAGGCTTTCGAAAAATCATTAATATGGGATAAAAATATAGCAGATATGGATGCAGATAATCCCGTTAGTGTTGTCTCATATGCTCATTGTTCTCATCCATTATCTTTTACTCTCTCTTTTATTCCACCTAAGTTTGAGATCCCTAATCAAAATATTAGTCTGAGAGGATTGCAGAATAATAATTTAACATATAGAATTATCTTTCCTAAGGGGACAACCATTGATGTTAGTGACACTTTAGATAGAGCCGTTGTAGGAGAAACTAAGGACGGCAGATATTATTTAGAGGTTTCTTTTGATGCTACTGAATCAGGTTTAACTGATTTTGTATCGTATAAAATCATTCCTTCTGCTCTTTTTGTTGTTGGGGTTTTCATGCCGTGTATTATTAGTTTAATTATTACGGTTATCTTAGTAATTGTGATTTATATTCTCAGGAGAAAGCGGAAGCAAAAAAGAGTGGGTGTTGAAAGCGACGTTGAAAGTTATGATGAGGGTTATGAGGATCAGGAGTATTATGTTCCTCCACCGCCATCCTCTAAATAATCCTTAATTTTTTCTGCCTTTATTTTTTTTAAGGGTTTTTGGTAATAATTTCAGTATTGAAGGGTTAGTTTTAAGTAGTGGTATCGCAAGTTTTGAAGGGTAATCGATGTCTCCATATTTTGATATGATATCTATTGTTTTTAGGTTTTGAAACTTTTCTATATATTTATCTATTTGCTTATCTGTTAGATTTTTGAAAATAGTTCGAAATCTCATTCCACGATTCAATTCTTTTCCAATGTCTGCTGACCACATTTTTTGATATTTTTTAAGGATTTGTTGGGAAAAATTATTTTTTTGTAACGCCGCTTCTGCTACTGTTATACAATGACTGGCGCATAATAATCCAGTATATATGCCTCCTCCTGAGGTAGGTTTTACCTGTGCCGCAGCATCCCCAACAAGAAGCATGTTATCAGCATACGTTTTTTTCAAAGGGCCTAACGGAATAGCACCGCCGATTCTTTTTGTAATTTCAACATTTTTAAAAAAATCAGAAAACTGTTTGTTTTTAAATAGATTTAATAAAAAATGTTTAGGTGTAAAATTTGACATATCTGGACTTATACATAAGCCTGTTCTTGCTTTAGTACCGGATTTGTTTGTAGGTATTATCCATGCAAAAAAACCGGGTGCAACGTTTCTTCCAAGGAATATTTCAACAAAATTTGGATCGAGATTTGTATTTGTTATTTCTGCCCCAATTCCTTTTAGTATCTCTGTTGGCTCAGAGAAATTAAACCATTTTCTAATTGTTGAAAATGGTCCATCTGCTCCAACTAGTAACTTGCATCTAATGTTCTTATTGTTTTTAGAGGTTCTAAATTTAATGTGATCCTCAGATTTTTTTGCTGATATAATTTTATTTTCTAAAAAAACTTCAGTATTACTCTCCATTGCTTGTTTAATGATTTCATAGTCAAACATTGATCGGTTTATTACAAGAGCATGAACCTTATCTCCACCTATAGTTAATATCTGTCCAGATGGAGAATGAATATGTGCTCCTTTTATTGAATTTTGAATTATGTTTTCTTTCTTAACGTCAACAATGTCAAATACTCTAGATGAAACTAATCCTGCACATTTAAGAGGTTCACCAATATTTTTATGTTCTTCATATAATGCTACGTTAAAGCCCTTTTTTGATATCTTATCAGCAATAAAACCACCAATCGGGCCACCGCCCACTATTGCAACATCGTACTCATGCATAATTATATTCAATCAGGTATATCTCCAAAGATTTATAACAGAATCGCAGATACTGTGGCTGTGAAGCTGAGAATGATTATAAGTGATTTAATTGTTTTATTAACCTTGCAGAATTTAGGTGGACTTTTCTTTTTCTCTAGAAGAAATAAGAAGAATGAAAAAATCGAGGATGATCATTATAAAGATAATCTGCTTTGCCTTTTTGTATTGGATGGTGCTGGTCGAAAAATTGGGGAAAGCATAGCAGTTGATGACGATGTTTTAATTATCAAATCAGGCAGTAAATACCTCGGTGTTCCTCTTAAACATATTGAAGAAGAAGAAAAAACATTACTAGTGAAAGGATTGTTAGATCTTGATAAAGCTGAGGAAATGGGAGAGGAATGGCGGCAGGAGTCATTTAAGGAGATAGATCACAAAGAAGGTATAAAAGATGGATTTTGAATATAAAATGGTGATTGTCACTCGTAAAGATTTGAATCTTACACCGGGTAAACTTGCTGCCCAAGTTGCTCATGCTGCTGTCGCATGTGCCCTTGAAACTAAAAAAAATAAATCTAAATGGTTTAAATTGTGGATGAGTGAAGGTGCAAAAAAAGCAGTGGTAAAAGTAGAAAATGAGGATGATTTTTATTTGCTTAAGAAAAAAGCTGAAGATCTGGATCTTTCTACTTTTATCGTAATTGATGCAGGGCACACTGAGATACCCACTGGAACAAAAACAGCGCTTGGAATAGGACCAGCACCAGATAACATCATTGATCAAGTAACTGGTGGTTTGTCTTTACTTTAAAATATATAGTCTTTGACCGAAAGAATTTCATTCCAATGAAATTTCCAATGGTTTGAAGAATTTCCGTATCCCTGCTTTTGAAAAACTCAATGATTATGAAAATTTGTAGAATAAGTGCTCTACAGTTTCTTGTACCTCTTCTTTACACATCAAAAACTTGCTTGAAAGTTCTTTTTAAATGCTTTTCCAGATAAACTCAATCGGATTTAGATCAGGCAAATACAGCGGGAGAAAAACAAGAATAGAACCGGTGGGAAAAAAAATCATCACAAAAAATGTTTAAGTATGTAAAAAATACTGAGTTTTGGTAAACATGGAAGATAT
>JAUWIE010000005.1 GCA_030605515.1 Thermoplasmatota archaeon | reverse complement strand
GAAACTTGGTAGTGAAACAGGCATGTTAGTAATTGCAATGCGACATAAAGATAAGTGGTTATATGGACCTAATAAAAATACACGAATAGATTCTGGAGATATCCTATTTGCAAAAGGTCCTGAAGATGGTGAGAAACACCTAATAGATCTTTCAACTGGAAAAACAAAAACGATTTAGATATTGTAATAAAAGAATTTTATCGTTATAGAAAAATTTATATACAGCTTTTTATATGCCTATTAAAATAATTGGATGGGGGTAACCCTTTTAAAGTAAAATATTTACCTCCCCTTTTACTACCCCATCCAAACCCTTTTTATTAATCCTCAAAAATTGAATTTGCTAGGCTAGTCAAATATAAAAGTAATAATTATCTATGAATTATAATCCAATAGAAATATATAAATATAATACAAAACCTTTTTTATAATAAGTATTAAACTAATAAGTGAGCCAATGAGGAAAAAAATAATAATTATATTTATAGTGATGGCAACCATCATAAATATAATCATAGGTTCATTGATCTTCTTAGATATTCAGGTATTGCAAACTCCAGAGACAACCATTAATATCAATATAATAGAAATAAACTCAGATGAAATCAGAATGCAAATAATAATTGACATATCAAATCCAAATAATTTTGAGATTGTTACAAAAAATTTGGAGATTGTTACAACAACTCCAAATGGATACAACGTAGCATCATTGTTAATTGAAGGTGGGAAAATACCTTCAAATGGTAATAAAACCTATACAACCTCTACTATAGTTGAATTCAATGGCAATAGCCCAGAGGTACTTAAAACTAAGATATCTGGAGTTTTCGGCGCAAACATTGGTTTTATTCAGAAAACAATTCCTCTTTCAATAAATATCATTTCTTCAATGAATGATATCATAAAAGATATTGCGCTTCCAGTACTTCATATTCAGACCGACTTAACTGAGATAACTCAAGAAGGTATTAATATTACAGGAAAAATAAGCGCCTATAATCCTAATACATTTGATATATCAATTGGGAAATTATTAGTTGATGTAAAAACTGAAAAAGGAAGAAAAGTTGGAAATCTCACTTTTAAAGGAGGAATAATAACTGCAAAAGATTCTATTAAACTTAATAGTACTGGTCGGATCTTACTCGAGACATTTAATTCAAAAAAACTCATGATTAATATGAGTGGATTGGTGGATGTTAAACTCGCAGGTTATAATAAATCTTTACCGTTTAATATAGAGGTTGAGATAAAGATTCCAGATGTAAGTACTTTATTATCTGATAAATCCACAGTTCTTTCTATAAAAGAAAATAGTCGGATTACATTACAGGGATTGAAAACTGAAATTTTTCTAGAAATTAATAACACCAATAAAATTGATCTTTTATTTGAAGAAATTGTCTGCGGTATATATGTTGTTGATAATGATATAAAATATTTACTCGGTGAAATCGATGATATTCAAGGAGGATTAGTAAAAGCGGGGACAACTCAGGAATTTACTGGAGAAATAATAATACCGTTTTTTGATTTATTCCCATCTCGTAAAAATTTTATTCTTTATGACTGGGTCCTTCTTTCAGTAAGATCAAATGTTACAGTAAGTGGAGTTAATCAATCTATTTCCGTTGAAATAAATGGTTATCGGAATTTAAGTCTATTTGCATAATGTAATTATTTTTTATTAATAATCCTAGATACCTAATAAACAAACATTACTCAACTAGTCATCAATAACGCGTGCTCCACATTTATCGATATTACATACAAAGACTTTACCAAATGGTGAAAGAGCATTAACTAACTCATCTGTTTTTCCTATAGCAAATATAGAGTTACCCAACATGCACATGCTTGCCATTCCAAACTGATTTGCTACATTGATAGCCTCAAGTACCCGTTTATTTGCAAGTTTTGTTTTATTAGTAAAAGCCTGGGATAAGGTAAATAAATTCTCAATTGAAGGAGCATCAAGCAGCTTTTTAGTGCAATATCTTCCATGAAACACTACATCTTTTACTTTAACTGGATCTGATAGTATCTTTTTTGTATCTAATTTTTCACCTACAACACATAAAACAAGTTCATAATCACCAGGTATATGCTCAATAATTCCCCAAGGTGGTAATCCAGCTTCTCTTCTTATTTCAATCCCACCAAAGCTACAAGCTAATACATCACCTAAACCCGTTCTAAGGTTAACTTCAGCACTATGTGCTGCTTTTAAAGCGTCAGCATTTGAAATATCAGTAATCTTAGCAATAGCAAGGGTTGTACTCAGAGCACTAGCTGCACTCATACCAAAACCCTGGCCTTCAGGTAGCTCTAGTTTTGTTTTCACAACAACATTTACAGGTTTGTCTCTAATTAGGTATTTCAGAGCAAGTCTTGTAACAGGTGCGCTTGATTTCTTATCATTAATAATAATTTCGAAATT
The DNA here is from genome assembly GCA_030605515.1 of Thermoplasmatota archaeon. GTDB lineage: Archaea > Thermoplasmatota > E2 > DHVEG-1 > DHVEG-1 > JAUWIE01. The sequence continues at coordinate 11,376 of JAUWIE010000005.1, read as the reverse complement.
TTGACTATTGGAGCTTTCAATTTTTACTTCAGTCATTGCACCGAGAAGAACATTAATACCTGCACCTCGGGAACCTGTACGAATTACGTCTTTATTCATGTAAACTGGTTCAAAAAAACCAGAGATGTGACCTGGAGCAAAAGCAGTAGCTTTCATTTTGTTCACTTTTATTTCACTAAATCTAAAATGTGATTAGTCAAGATTTCTTTTCTCTCTTTTTTATGAATGGCAGCTCCCTTTTTATTTATTATCCAAATCTCATTTTTATCACTATTAAATCCTGAAATTGTATTTGCTATTACAAAATCAAGATTATTTTTCTTCAATAGCTCATGGGCTTTAATAATAAGTTTATCCTTGTTTTCCTCGACTTTAAAACCAATGACTCGCGATTTCGGAGCGATTTTTTTAAGTTTTGAAATAATCTTTGGAGCCGATGACATCTCTAGATTTAGTTTCTTTTTACCTGAAGGGATTTTTCCTTTTTGTTTTGTTGGAATATAATCAGCTAATGCAGCACATAAAATTATAACATCAAATTTTTCAGTATTTATATTTTTCAACAATTTAATTATATCATTAATTGATTCGAAATCCACTGATCTAATATAACTTGGGACAGGTTCGTTATTCCAGCCGTACCATAATTCAATATTTGCACCCCGGAAAAAGGCGTTTTTTGCCAGTGAGACCGCTGTCTTACCAGAACTACGATTAACTATCACTCTTATTTCATCAATAGATTCAGCTGTTGAGCCACCAATAATCAGTATTTTCTTATTGATTAGATCTCGTTTACCAATTTTCCTTATTGTAGATGCAATAATCTCTCCAATATTTGGCATTTTTGCTTTATTTTTTGTTACAGTTGGTGTAATAAAATTAATACCGCTTTTTTTACATTTTTTAATGTTTTCTTGAATGATTTTGTTGTTATACATAGAAGGATGCATTGCAGGAACAATTAAAACTGGTATATTAGATCCAATAGCAGTGGTTGCAAATGTTGTAACTGAGGTATCATCTATACCATGTGCAATTTTTGATATTGTATTTGCAGTGCAAGGGGAAATGAGCAATATATCAGCTGGTTTTTTTACTTTTCCACAAAAAAACACATGTTCTGTTTTCCCTGTCAATTCAATAATTGGTTTGTTACCTGTGGCAAATTCAAGAGTATTTGGATGTATGATTTGTGTCGCTGAAGGAGTCATCACTGGTATTACTTCAGCATCATGTCTGATCAACTCCCGTGATAACTTCAGGCATTCAACAGCTGCAACACTACCAGTTACTCCAAGTACTATCTTTTTTTTAGAAAGCATCTTACTTTTTATGCCTCTTATATCATCTGAGGGATGCATTGACACCACAAAAAATTAATATTTATCTTACTACCAAAACCGATCTGCTTGCATGTCTTACTACTTTATCAGTAACACTGCCTAATAAGAATCTTCCCTCTTTTCCATATCCTTTGTAGCCAATAATAATTATGTCTGCTTCATGTTTCTTTGCAGATAATAGAATTTCATCAGCTGGATCTCCAGATTCAACTGCTGTTGATAATTTTTTTATATCGAAATTGATCTCTTTAGCAACTTTAGATAAAGATTCCAATGCTTTTTCTTTGAAAGTGCCAGATTTTACTATTTGACTAAGATCAATTGTTGGAAGTAACATCTTTGTAAATGAAGACTCGGAAAGCTCAGCAGGTATAACAGTTAGAAGAATTATTTCGTCTTCTTGATTTGAGCATTTTACAGCCATATCAATTGCTTTTTTAGAAGCTTCAGAACCATCATAGGCGACCATCATCTTTTTCATAGATATCAGCAATGCACATATGTAAAACCTTTTTAAAACATTTCGTCTTTAACTCGAAAATATAAAAAAAAAGAAATAAGAATGTTATTACGTATTAATGTTGGTAGTTTCTCATCTATCTTATTGAGTTGGTGGCTGCACCGGTGGATGAGGAGGTGGTTGTCTATATTGCAGGTTTCTTATTTGCTCTTGATTTGCTATCATAGTTTTTAGGATATCATCAACAAGTTTTTTTTATACCGTAAACGATGGTAGCAAAACCCAAAAACAAAAAAATCCATGGAGCAAGGTTCATCCATTTAAAAGGATTATACCCATGAGAATAGGATGATGTAAAACTCATTATATCAAGCCAACCTACCCCCATCATTAAAACCAGAATACCTATCATTATGGTAAATATTGCATATAATCCATCTATTCCAGAAACAATTATTATTCTACTATTATCATCTATTTTATCACTATTTTTAATAATGATTAGTATTAGTCAATATTTTTGCTATTCTAAAATTTCAATTTCCTATTTACACAAGTACAAGATAAAATCAGAAAGAGACATACCTTCGTTCCATTTCATGATATAATTACCGGTTTTACTAAGATTAATTTTTGGTAATCTTTTATGAAAGATACTTGCTCTCCCCTCCAAACCCTTAATATCAAGTGTGAAAATCTTCCATGAATCACCTCTATAGTTTTTCAATCTAAAAGCATAAATTGGAAGAGTTTTTGTATTTTCACATGTCTCACGCATAGTTTCTGCTTGCTTCTGTAGTTTTCCACTGACTCTGCTAAAATGAACCGTATTCTCTATGCTAGTTTTAATCTCCACTAGAAATGAAATATCTCCTCTAATAGCTACTAAATCAACGCCAAGAGATCCAGCGGATCTAACAACAGCAAAAGGCTTATCACAAATTCTAAAATAGTTATTTTTTTCAAGAGCTGTAAAGTTTTTAGTGATCTTATTGAGAATATTGTCATCGCCCTCAAGTATTTTCTTAAATTCTCTTTCGTATTGACTGCTGCTCATAATATAAAAGAAAAATACAACGAAAGACTTTAATGTTTGGGATAGATTATTTATTATGCAATATCCTATCATTAAGGAGGTGGCGGAATATGAATAAAGGTAGTATTCTCGTTAAAGAAGCAATGAAAACCAATCTTATCACAGTAAAACCAACAACCACAGTGAAAGAATGTGCACAAATTATGAGAAAAGAGAGTATAGGAAATTGTATTGTGGTAGATAAAAAACCAATTGGGATTATTACTGAAAGCGATATTCTTAAAAAGGTTGTAGCTGAGGATTTAAAGGCAAGTGATGTCTTAGTTGAAGAAATCATGGGAACTCCAATTATTGTTATTTCACCATATGTTGATTTAGAAGAAGCCATGAGAACTATGAGTAAATGCAATATTCGTAGATTACCTATTATTGAAGATGGTGAGTTAATTGGAATAATAACTCAAAAAGACATTCTGAGATTATCACCTATACTTATGGAAATATCTCGTGAATGGGGTAATATAATTGGAAGAGATGAATCATACCTTAAAAAACAGATTTTTTCTGGAAAATGCGAGGATTGCAGTACACTTTCAACGAATCTGAGACGAGAAAATGGACGTTTGTTATGTGAAGATTGCATCGACGCATTAAAATATGAATGAAAAAACAAAAAATTTTTGTCAAAAAAATAAGTCACATGAGATAGAGGGGTAATATGAAAAAGAAAATAAAGGATATTATGACAAAAGATGTTATTTCTGTAGATAAAGATGTTGATTTAAAATATGTATTAAAATTAATGAAAAAAAACGAAATAACAAAAATTCCCGTTGTTGAAGATAAGAAATTAGTAGGCATAATAACAGATAATATAATTGCATATAAACTTGGATCAATTAGAAAACGCGGTGTTCCAGCTTCAAGATTACATGCTTCTTCAGTTACTGAAAAAAAAATCAAAATCGTTTCCCCAAATACTGATATTAAAACAATTCTAAAAAAAGTAGGTGAACCTGGGCCTACTATGCTCCCTGTAGTTGAAGATGATAGATTAATAGGTGTAGTAACAAAAGCAGATTTATTACCATTAGTAGAAAGTAAAAAATTAGTTAAGGATTTAGCACAGAAAAAAATATTTACTGTATCTCCAGAGGATAGGATTATCCATGCACGAAGAATAATGATTAATGAAAATATTGCCCGATTACCAGTTATTGATCAAGGAAAGCTCGTTGGCCTAATCTCAGATATAGAAATCGCTTTTGCATTAGCAAGTGTGAAAAGATCTTTCCCACTTGGAAGACAAAAACATCAACTTGATGAATTACTCGTAATGGACGTCATGAAATCACCTGTAATTTGGATTACTCAAAAAATGTCTGCAATAGATGCTGCAAAAATAATGCTTAAACATAACGTTGGAGCATTACCATTAATAGATAACGATACTATGGTTGGTATTGTTACTAGAACTGATTTAATTAACACAATACCTAGATAAAATATAATATGTAACTAAAAGAGGAAATAAACGATAATTATGAGTTATCATATTCCTTCAGATGAACAGGTGAAGTCTGCTCTTCAAGATATTCTAAAAAAATTTCGCACAGTACAATCACAGAGCAAGTTAAAATCATTAGTAACAAAAGAACTTAATATTAAAAAAAATAAATTTAGCATTAGCGGTAGCAGACTACGAAACATTGCAATAAAAAGTGATTTTGTAAAACTTGAGATTCACTCTCGTGAAGGCGATCCGAAAAAAATTTTAGCAAAATGTCCTGTATGTGGAAGTAGTTTAAAAAGAGTAAAAAACCTTACAATCTGGGGTGGAGAAGTCACAATAGAATTCAGCTGTCCAAACTGTGGTTACTGGACAGGAAAGAAAAAACGAATCCCAACCAGGTATGTTTTTCATTATAAGAAAAAAAAGTAACCTAGGTTTTTTTCAGTTGCTCCCATTGATTAAAGATACGTCTGATATGTGGTATAGTTATCGATCCACCAATAATTAGCGCAATATTTATTGCTTCATATAATTCTTCATCTGTAACTTTTTCACTATAACATTAATCTAAATGATAAAAAATGCAATCATCACACCGTAGGACTGTAGAAGCAACAAGACCCATAAGCTCTTTTCGATTTTTTATCAAGTGCGCCTTTTTTATATATTTGATGATCAATTGCATAAAATCGTTTTATATTTTTATTATTTGTTTGTAGGATTTTTTTATTCATTTTTTCTCCATACTCCCTTAAATATATAATTTCTTTTATCATATATCTCACCTTTAGTAATAAACATAATAAATGCGATTAAAAGAATTTTCATATCAAATCGATAAATCTTTATATAATAATATTTACATATATAATTTGATAAATATATGAAAAAGATAACTTGCTTCTTTACAATTTCACTTCTAATTTCAATTGTAATATTTTCTCCTTATAACTTAGCAAATGAAGAAACAGTAATAAACACCTCAACTCAAAAAAATGAAATTTTATATATTCGCCAATGTGGAAATGGTTATAGATATAATATTCAAGGGTGGATTTATACATCCATCGAGGGAGATCCTTATGAAAGAGGATTTCAACATGGTTATTTACTTTCAGAGGAAATTGTTGATTTAATGGCCCGCTGGAGTAACATGATCCATAATCATCCATATATGAAACCATTATCAAACCGTTTTTCACAGGAGCGATATGAAAAAATCTCAGAAAACTGGTGGAATTTCTGTAAAAAACAAAGTACTAGGATTTATTTAGATAATTTTCCTGATGAATACAAAGAAGAAATTAGAGGAATAGCTGCAGGTGTTAGGGCAGGAGGAGATAAAATATATGGAGAAGATGTTACTCTTGAAGATGTCCTAACATCAAATCAGATGTATGAACTTATGTCAAAATTAACATATAAATCAATGCGAAGAGGAGTTCATCCTTTAAGGACTTTTTTTAATTTGCTTAAAAGAGATACTCCGGAGTTATCAAATGTTCGTGTTACTAGTTTAATAAATGGATTTTTAACTCAACCAGAACCACATCATTGTAATGGATTTATTGCATCAGGAAATGCAACACCTCGCAATCAATTAGTGATATCAAATTCAATGTGGGGTAATGGTGATGGTGCTGGTTTATGGTGGTGGTCATATTATATAACAACCCGTTGGAATATTGTTCTTGATATCACTCCTAATGAAGGACATAGAGTTATTATGGCATCTGCACCAGGTTATATCTGGAGTAATCATGATTTCTATCAGAATGATGTTGGTATTGTAATGCTTGAAACAACTCTTCCTCAGGGGCTTTATACCAACAGGGGCTTTTCACTTGCAGTTAGAGCAAGAACAGCAATGCAATATAGTAATAGTATCGATGATGTGATTTATTATTTAAGATATAAAAACGATGGTTGTATGAATGCTATATGGCTTATTGGTGATACGAAAACAGGAGAGATAGCTCGTTTTGAATTAGGTCTTTATCAATATGCGACTTATCGAACATTTGATGGTTTTTATTGGTCATCTAATAACCCGATGGATCTCGGTGTTAGACTAGAGAAATTCAATGCTATGAAATGCATGCGATATTTCCTTGTTTATCTAGTTTACAAGGTTAGAGGATTTGAATATTATACCCCTAGATATCGTCCAGCTGATCGGGATATCAAATTTGAGGAGCTTGGTAATAAATACTATGGAGAGATAGATATAGATATTGTTAAAGAAATAATGTCAACTCCTCCAATGATAAATCATTCTCCAGATTGTAAATTAACTGATTCTAATCTTCTTATGAAAAATGGATTATGGGTCTGTTTTGGTAATCCAAATGGTTCAACACTTGATTTTGAGAATCGTGATGAAAGCGCTATAAAAGTTGAGGATATACCTTCTGTTGGATGGGTTAGATTATTTGGTATTCCTCCTAAAGAAGAATTTACCTTACTAACAAGCATGCAGGAAATTAATAACAAGCCTGATATACAGTGGATATATCCAATAGAAAATAATGATAATGATTTCTATGCTTCAAGTACTATTGTAGATGATGTTCTTTTTTCAACTACCTCATCAGGCGAACTATATACAATAGATGCAATGAATGGTGATTTATTAAGGAAAAAAATTGTTGGTAATCATCTAACCACTCCAACGATTCATAATAATATGATATATATAGGAACATCTGATGGTTTTCAAGTATTTAATAAAAATAGTGAATTTCAATGGGAAAAACCAATTGGAAAAATTGTAAGTAATCCTATTGTCGTAAATAATCTTGTAATAGTTGGAAATGAAAATGGGAAATTATTTGCTTTTGATATATTTTCTAGAGATGAAAAATGGAATATTACATTAGATGATGAAATCTACTTATCTGAACCTTGGAATAATTTGTTGTTTGTAGGCTCTGGTGTGAACTGTAATGCTATCAACTTTGAAACAGGTTTAACAGAATGGGTTTTTGAAACTGAAGGGATGATTACCGCAAAACCTTATGTAAAAGATGATGTGGTCTATTTTAGCTCTTGGGATACTAATGTATATGCCATTTATGCTGAAAATAAAAGCCTGTTATGGAAATATGAAACAGGTTGGGGTGTAGAGACAACTCCTATTATTTCTGATGGCTTAGTTTTTGTTGGTTCACATGATAATAATTTTTATGCCTTAAATCAACAAGATGGTAGTCTAAATTGGATGTTTACATGTAAATCTGGAATACACTCTTCACCAACTATTGACAATAATAATGTATATTTTGGATCTGATGATGGAAGATTCTATGCATTAAATAAAATAAATGGAGAGGGAAAATGGGTTTTATCACCAGGTTATACAACAAATGGAAAAAACAATGCAATTACTACACCTATTCTTTCAGATCCTGTTGTAAATAATGAAGCAGTGTTTATTGCTATAAATGGAAATATTTATTCGATTTAATTCTAAAAATAAATATTTGGGTGTTTTATTAGTTTTTAGAATTTTATTCCTAGTTTTGGGGCTGTAACTCCTGCACCTTTTTCGATTCTACCTACGATTTTGATATCCGAATCAGAATGTATTTTAAGAATCTTTATTGTTTCATCGACGTCATTTTTAGAAACGATTACAGTAAAACCCATACCCATGTTGAATGTCTGATACATTTCTTTATCTTCTATGTTGCCATATTTTTGAATAAATTTAAAGATAGATTGAGGCTTAAGAGGATTTTCTATAACATATTCGACGTTTTTGTTTAGCCGTGGTAGGTTTCGAAGTCCTCCACCAGTTATATGAGCTAGTCCATGAACTTTTATATTTTTTAAAAGTGCAATTATCTCCTTTACATATATCTTGGTTGGAGTTAGTAATATATCACCAATTGTTTTCCCAGGATATAATCCATCTGGAAATTTATCTTTGTATGATAAATTCGTTTTTTTAATCACATTTCTAGCAAGTGTATATCCATTTGAATGAATACCGCTACTTTCCATTCCAATTATAATATCACCAGGTGATATTTTTTGACCTGTGATAATTTCATCTTTTTTAATGTAGGCAAGACAAGTTCCGGCTAGATCAAAACCGTTGACTATTTCAGGTAAAGATGCTGTCTCTCCACCAATAATTGATATATTCGATAGCTTTGCACCTTTTTCTAAACCTTTTCCAAGTTCTTTTGTTATTCTAGGATCCGGGTCATCAATTGCTAGATAGTCAACAAATGCTAGTGGTTCTGCTCCTACACATATTGCATCGTTTACATTCATCGCAATACAGTCAATTCCAACAGTATCCCATTTTTTTAATTCAGATGCAATTTTTACCTTACTACCAACACCATCTGTACATAACACAAGAGCAAATTCTCCAAATTCAATCATTCCAGCATAATGTCCACCGAGTGGTTTACCAATTCCTTTTCTTTTTGTTTTGATACTTGAAAGGATTCCTTTTATCGCTTCTTCTTCTTTTTTTATGTCAACACCACTCTCAGCGTAAGTTGTTTTTTTCACGAATATCGCTTCCTATTAATCAAGCTGAATAAACAATATTGTTGTGATAAACTTTTTGAATGAGGATATCTTTGTAGTTTATTGTGAAAAAGCTTTCGGATTTGGGAGAACGAAAGGCAATACGTCTTATTTCAGATATCTTATCAAATGGAGATGCCGCAGTTGGTATTGGTGATGATTGTGCTGCTTTAGAATTTAAAGATGAATATCTACTTATTTCAACAGATATGATTTCAGAAAAAACTCATATTCCAAAAAGTATGACACCTTGGCAGATAGGATGGTTCATAGTTGCTATAAACCTTAGTGATATTGCTGCTAAGGGTGGTCAGCCAATTGGATTAGTATTATCTCTTGGATTGCCAAAGGACACATCTGAATTGTTTTTAAAGGAATTGATGATTGGATCTAGGGAATGTGCAAAAAAATTCAATACATCAATTATAGGTGGGGATACAAAAGAGAATTCTGATATTGTTTTAAGTGGAACTGTTTTCGGATTAGTTAAAATTGATGAGTTTATGAGCCGGAAAGGAGGACAACCTGGTGATATCGTTGCTGTGACTGGAACGCTTGGTAAAGCCGCTGCGGGATATCAAGCATTAATACATGATATAAATAATAAAGAAATTCAAAAAGGTTTATTAGAACCAGTTCCAAGATTAAAAGAAGGAATTAGTTTGGCCAAAACAAAAATTGTTACATCATGTATGGATATATCAGATGGATTATCCTCCTCTCTTTATCAGTTGCAAGAATTAAATAATATTGGTTTTGAAATTATGAAAGATAAAATTCCATTGTCATCAAAGTTATTAGAAATTGCAAAAAATAATGTTAATTTTGATGTATATGAACAAGGTTTGCATTTTGGAGGTGATTATGAACTCTTATTTACGATTCCTCCAAAAAAGTTTGAAAAAGCCTCTAATTTAATAGAAAAAGAAGGAGGACGTCTTACAAAGATTGGGAGGGTTATAAAAGGAGATGAAATCGTCCTCATTGACAATGGTTTTAGAAAAAAACTTACTAATAAAGGGTATGAACATTTTAAGAAATCTGATTTTATTTTTGATTAGTACTTTAATATTAACTATTATGAATTATGGGTAAGACTTGTTAAATAAAGGTTTTAAAGGGGTAATGTTAGAAATATTATTGGTTTACCATGGATAAGAAAGTCATTGCAGTATTGCTCATTGTTTCAATGACATTACCCTTGTTTTCTGGATGTTTAGGTGAAGAAAAACAAGGGAATCGAAAACCATTGGTTGATATAACATATCCTAGTAATAGGATGGCTGTTTCTGGTCTTGTTATGATAAGTGGTACTGCGTCTGATCCTGATGGTAATGATGATTTAGTAAAAATTGAGGTGATGATTGATGATAGCAGATGGAATATTGCAGATGGTACTACAAAATGGAGCTTTGACTGGGGGACCTACGAGGTTGACAATGGTCTGTATAGTATATATGTGCGCTCTTGGGATGGAAAAGACTTTTCAGAAATTAAGGAAATAACAATTAGAGTAGATAAACCCAAGAATATAGAATCAGGTACCCATAAGTGGGCTGTTTTTATTGGAGCTGCTAATTTCCCTGAGGATAATGAAAGTAAACTTGGTAATGGTGGTCTTAATCTTGCAGAAGAAATAGCAGCGTATTTTATCGAGAGTTATCAATACTCTACATCAAATATTTTTATACTTTTTGATGACGGGTGGATAAGAAGTGATAATGGATATGGTAGTCGCATTGAAACATTACAAGAACGGACACATGATTATGATCTATCATATGGTGGTGCTACAAGAAAAAACATGGAAGATACAATAAATTATGTTATCACTGAATCAAATAAATATGATGATAGCGAGGTTTTTATTTGGATTTTTAGCCATGGTTGTGGTGACGAGAATAATCCATTAACTGGTGGTAAATTATTAGATAACAGTGAGATTTTCTTATGGGATGATACAATTAAGGATAATGAACTAGGAGAGATTTTAACAGGTTTGAATTCTGAAAAGACTTGTATTATAGTTGATGCTTGTTATAGTGGTGGTTTTGCTGATAGATCAATTTTTAATCTTCCAACGTTTTCTATCTCACGATCACGGATTTCAAGATCCGGCAGAGTTGTAATATCTGGTGCGAGTAAATTTCGGATGGGGTATTCAAGTACAACCCAAGGCCCCTTGTTTTCATTATTATGGTTTGAAGGGCTAAAAACAGGTGATGCTGATGGGTTTAGGCAAAACGTTATAAAATATGGGAGACCCACTATACTTAGGCTTTTTAAAAATGGAAAAGTCTCAGTTGAGGAGGCTTTCTACTATGCTAGATATATGTTAAGAACTGAAAAAAACTATGAGGAATATAAAAAGATGGAACCTCAAATTAATGATCAATATCCTCATAGAGGCATATTACGAAGTCTTAAAGAAATGTACCTTGGGGAATAAGGTATATAAATACTTTTTTTGTATTGA
>JAUWIE010000067.1 GCA_030605515.1 Thermoplasmatota archaeon | reverse complement strand
GGGAGTTGGGTATCTCCAAGACCATCACCTGTCTGATCGACACCATTGTAATTACTCCAGTAGTTACCACCAAGATAAGGTCCACCAATGATGTTTGTACCTGGTGCTGCAGAGGTTTTTGTAGTATTCCAAAAGTTATTTCCATTATCACGTGCGTTATTGTTATTATAAAAATAATTATTATAAATAAGGTTTCCAACAGGTGATTGTATGTCAACTCCATAATTAATATTTTGTGAAATATTATTACCATAAATTGTATTTGAGTCACTATCTGTATAGATGTACAAACCTACTACATTTGAACGTATATCGTTGTCTTCTATGATATTTTGATTACTAAGATACAGGCAGATACCACGATGCAATGGGTTTGAAATATTGTTCCTGGAGATGTTATTATTATCCGAATATTGAAGATTAACACCGCCATTGTTGTTGAAAATATTGTTTCTAAAAACTTCGTTGTTGTAACCATAATCAATTTGTAGACCATATCCATAAGTATTATCTGAAATAATGTTATATGAAAAATTGTTTAAGTCAGAGGAATAGGTTAAAAGACCATATCCATCGTTTGAAGTTATATTATTGTTTATGACGATATTTTTCTCATTATAACGGAAATAAACCCCTACATTGTTATCAATGATTCTATTTCCATCAATTCTATTATTGTTTGAAATTGCTTCTATGCCAGAGTCAACTGGATTAATCAGTATGGAGCCACTGTTATTGATGGTAAATCCACTTATGTTCACCCAATCAGCAGTTACATAGATTACATCACCAATGCCGCCTCCATCGATAATCGTAGTTTCTAAATCTTCACCAACAAGGTTGATAGATTTATCAATTAATACATTTTCAAAGTAAGTTCCAGCATCAACAAGAATAGTGTCACCATTATCAGTATCCAAATCATCAATTGCATCTTGAATAATATAAAAATCCTCACCAGTATCAAGATTATGAACTGGAGGCTCATCATATGATACAAGTGGTAAATAGTCTCCACCATTCCAGATATAATAGTTATATGGAATATTTGTGTCCCCTATACCATCTGGTGGATAATCCGTATCAATACCTGTGTAGTCATGCCAGAAGTTACCACCAAGATAAGGACCTCCAACAATATTAGTTCCAAGTGTTTTGGTTATATTCCAATTATTAAATCCCTCATCATGAGCATTATGGGAATTGTTAAAGTAGTTGTTATAAAAAGTATTATCATGACTTAAATCATGGACCCATACAGCAAAATTATTGTTATATTTGATAAAATTATCTCGGATTATATTGTCTAGACTGGAGTAATGAATATACATACCCCAAGCATTATTCAAGATGATATTTTCCGAGATCGTATTGTTATTTGAGGAATCCAAGTAGATACCAAACTCACTATTGGAACCTACAGTATTACCCAACAGAAAGTTGTTATTGGCAGCTAAAAACACACCATATCCATTGTTTGAAATTATATTATTACAAATTGTAGTATAATCACTTGAAATGTGGAGATGAATCCCCCTACTATTATCTAAAATGTTATTGTTTGAAATATTAGTGTGGTAAGACACAAGAAATAAACCAGCATTACCGCCGATGCTGCCACTGTTTTGGATAGTAAAACCACTAATATTTATATAATCAGCAGAAACATAAACAACACGCCCGGTATTGCTGCCATCTATAATAGTGGTATCTTGATCTTCACCAACAAGATCAATTGATTTATCAACCTCAACATTTTCAAAGTAAGTTCCATTGTAGACCTGTACAGTACCTTTCTCTGCAACGGCATCAATACCATCTTGAATATTGTCAAAATGATTATACTGCCAACCCGGTGTTGAACTATCATAGTTATCATCTACAAACGTTTTATGAGGGGTTTGTGTGCCTATTTTAATCAACCAAACATCACCAGCAGTTCCATAAGACCATGAATAACCGGTAAGGATATATCCAAAATCAGATGTTTCTTGTAATGATTGACAGAAATCATTCTGAGATCCACCATATGTTTCGTTCCATAACATTATTCCATTCTCATCAGTCTTTATCAACCAGTAATCATAACCACCAGCACCAAAGGACGTTGTACATCCTCCAAGGATATAGCCATCATCTATCGTTTGGTCTACTGAGGTAGCAAATTCCTCATCTACTCCTCCAAACGTTTTATTCCATTCCTCATTACCACTTGAATCCGTTTTTATGAAATAGATATCTCTACTGCCAGCTCCATAGGAGTAGGTCTGCCCAGCTACAATGTATCCGCCATCAGCGGTCTGCTGAACTGAGCTAGCAAAGTCATTATTTGCTCCACCAAAAGTCTTATTCCATTGTTCATTACCACTTGAATCTGTTTTTATCAGATAGGCGTCTGGTGAAGGATAGTTTCTATATCCTGCTATGATATAACCTCCATCAGATGTCTGTTTGACTGATTTACCAGAATCAATATTTACGCCTCCAAACGTCTTATTCCATATCTCATTGCCGTTGTTGTCAGTCTTAATCAGATATACGTCATGTCCGCCTGCTCCAAAAGATTCTGTATACCCAACTACAATGAAACCATCATCTGATGTCTGCTGGACCGAATAGCCATATTCAGTATCCACTCCTCCAAAAGTCTTATTCCATTGTTCATTACCACTTGAATCTGTTTTTATGAGATAGACATCGTGACTGCCGGTTCCAAAAGAATTAGTATAACCCACGATGATGTATCCACCATCAGTAGACTGTTGAACAGATTGCCCATACTCTGATTCTGAACCACCAAAAGTCTTATTCCATATCTCATTACCATTACTATCAGTCTTAATCAGCCATACATCAAAACTTCCCGCGCCAAAAGACATTGTATCGCCAGCAATGATGTAACCATTATCGGAAGTTTGCTTAACAGAAAAACTACGATCAAGATTGCTCCCTCCAAAAGTCTTATTCCATTCATCATCTACATCTAATCTCATTAAAAGCTGTTGTCCTTCTATGTCATCGATAACAATATGATCTTTATTTATTCTATTAAAATTGTCTTTTTCATTATTACTAATTATTCCAATATTACTACTTATACTTGGTACAACACCAGCTCCTATAAACAATATGATTATGCTTACAACTATGCTTTTTCTAAATAATTCAGTTTTCATTTTATTTTTCCTCCGCTTCCCAGTTTCACATTTTGAAAAATATTATAGGGATAATTGATATATCGATGAGATTAATAAAGGTTATGTAATTAATAAAGGGTATTATATAATTAGGCGAAACTAAAAGAAACAAACGTTTAGTTCTAATACGACATGTTGCTCATTCCAATATTTTTCTCAGAGAAATATCAATTCTCCACTCCCGCTAATAATTATTATCACTATAAACAACACACATCAAAATCTAGATATCCTCAGCTCCGTCTAAAATTCGAGGCATAAAAATCAATGCAACGCTGTTCAAAATCTGCGGCTTTTCTATTTTCCTGAATGTGTGACATAATCATTCTGAGGCTATCAGATAGTTCGCTGTGTTTCATCTCTAAAATGTTTTCCAATTACCGGCACAATTACTAGAATTTAACCCCATCTTCAATAGTTTATAAATCTTTTACCCATCCATGATTTCAAAGAATTGTAATGTCTTTCCTTTGTGGAATCTACAGGAGAAACGTACATTAAATGTACCTTCAATAAGTTTTTCATGGGTTTAACAACATATCTGCCCTTAGATTTTAATGAGGATGAAACGTTACATTCTTTTAATGGAGAGAGCATCAGGACAGAAGGTAAGAAACTGATAAATAATCATTCTGATTATCTTTTTGTCGTTGATATAAACACAGTATATTTATGTGGGGAACACGATGATTTCATTAAATATGTTGGAGTGGAAGGATTATTCCATCAGTAATAGTTTCCGTTTGCGGGAGCAGATTCGAGGAAATATATTTGCTAACCAAAACATTTATTAAGTTATAACGTTATAACGTTTATATATGGTAGAAGTGTTTGAAGCAAAACTTAGAAAAATAGGCAATTCTTTAGGCATAATCGTTCCATCATATATTATTGAAGGACTGGGTTTTCATAAAGGCGAGGTAATTCATATTGTAATTCCTCCTTCTGAAGGAATTAAGAGGAATAAATTGCTTACTGATTTAGCAGGCATCGATAAAAAGAAATCAACCTTTGAAAGAGATAAAGAGGACAGATATTGATGTTTCTTGATACTTCTATTATCATAGAAATTTTTCGCAGTGAAAAAAATTCTAAAACATTTGAAGAAATATATAGCTTAATAAAGGACGAACCCCTTTTTATATCCGTAATTCAAATCGGAGAGATATCTGATTGGTGTTTGAAAAATAATATCGATCCAGAAAAAAGAATCTCTAAACTTAGGAAAATCTTAAATGTCATCCCGTTAAGTGAAAAACTATGTTTTGAAGGATCACAAATCAAATTTAATTCACGTAAAAAAGGAATAACAAAATTTAGTTTAATCGACGGAATAATCCTTGCAAGTGCAAGGTCAATTAATCAAAAACTAATTTCAATGGATAACGACTTCAGAATAACCAATGATGCAGTTGTTTTAAAATAGGATAAAAATGTCATTTTCGTAAGATTTTTTAAAAGAAAAAATCGTCATTAACATAGTCTGATATAACTAATAAAATTAATAAATAATAAGCATCAATTAATGTTAGTTGGAATTATTTTCTCTCAAAAAGTAAGTTGACCAAATATAGGGTTTAACCCTTGAAAAATAAGTTTTAACCTATGAAAATGTGGGATTACAAGCCGCCGGAGGGATTTGAACCCTCGACCTGCTGATTACGAATCAGCCGCTCCACCAGCTAAGCTACGGCGGCAGTAAGGGTTTGAATAAAATCAAGTATTAAAAAATTGCCTATCTTTTATGATTCCGTAACATCTTTTTACCTATGGTGAGTTACAAGATTTGAAATTATATGATTTGTGGTGTTGATGAAGCCGGGCGTGGTCCTGTTGTTGGAGATTTGGTTGTTGCAGGTGTTACTTTTGAAGATGATTTAAAATTAATTGAATTGAAAGTGCGAGATTCAAAAAAAATAACTCCAAATAGAAGAGAAGTTCTTGCGAGAACTATAAAAGAGATTTCAAATTGTTATGAGATTTTAGTTGTTTCTGCCTCTGATATTGATGACATGCGAAATATTATGACATTAAATGATATTGAGGTTAATGCATTTTCTAAAGTTATTTCTAAATTAAGACCAGATGTATGTTATGTTGATGCAGCGGATGTTAACGAAGTTCGTTTTGGTAATAATATTTTGTCAAGACTAAAATTTAAACCTAATATAATTTCAAAGCATAAAGCAGATGATATATATCCAATTGTAGGTGCTGCTTCGATTCTTGCTAAAACTACTAGAGATGAAAATGTCCGAAAAATTGAGAAGATTCTTAGGAAAAAATTGAATCTTCCTCTTGGTAGTGGTTATCCTGCAGATCCAATTACTAAGAATTTTATTAAAACATGGGTTGAAACATTTGGAAAGTTACCGCCACATGTAAGACATTCATGGAAAACTGCACAGAAAGTTATGCAAGAAAGTAAGATTAAAAAACTTGATGATTTTTAATAATTTGGCAGAGATGCCAGCACGCTGAGGGGCTGGCATGTCCCCCGTATCTCACGTCTATCTAGTTTGATGAATTGTGTTTTTTATTTATATACATAAAATTGGGGTCATCGAAACTATAGCTACAACACTATAAAATATATATTTATTAATATCCTAAAGGATATACATTTGTATATTAATGTTTGTGAAGTAGAGTATACACTAAGTAAAGTTATAAAGGGTCTGGATCTAAAACAGGGAATTGGTGAATTATCCAGATATGGGTATATCTGTGATATTCGATCCAGACCCAAATTTTAAGGGATGGGATGAAAACCCGTTGATTTTGATCATCATACTTAAAGATATCTTGGAAAAATGACAAAATGACATAATGTCAAATTTGATAAAGTGATATTTTAAGTTTAAAATTTCTAGTTTTATTTTGCTATGTAAATAGATCAAGTTCTATCTGTTTTCATCTTCGTGGGTGTCCGATAAGGTCATGAACGTTTTTTTTAATTATTATGTTTTTTTGTTTCTCTTAAATAAAACATATTGCAATTCTTAACACTTGAAATTAATTTTTCAACATCAAAGGGTTTTGTAATATAATCTTTAATATATGAACCTAGGTCAAATATCTCTTGGCGGTCCTTTGTTCCTTTTCCAGTAATCATTTCTATTGATATTCCTTTCATGAGGTCTCTTTTTACAATTTCTCGTATTGTATCCCAGCCACTCATCTCAGGCATCATAATATCCATGAGGATTACCCCTTTGAAACCATTTTCTATTTCATTTATACAATCATGTCCATTTTCAACAGTGATTACTTCATAGTTTTGTTTTTCGAAAATGGTTTTTAGTGAGGTTAATATGTCAAGTTCGTCATCAACAATCATGATTTTATTGTTCATTTTTCTTTCACCTTCCAGTCAAATTATAGTGATATTGTTTGACATGACATTTTTTATCATTAATGGTATTTAAATCTATCTCGTAAAAATGTCATTATGTAAAAATCAGATATTAAAACAAAAACATTTGGATCATAAATAAACGTATTTTTGATAAAAAAAATGAGAATAGTACTTCTTGCAAAATATTTTCTCAATTAAACTAAACTTTTATCACTGATTATTTTCTTGAAACTCTTTCATGAAATCAACAAGTGCTTGTACACCTTCAATAGGCATAGCATTATAGATAGAAGCTCTCATACCACCAATTGAACGATGACCCTTAAGACCTACTAAACCTTTTGCAAGCCCTTCAGTTACACATTGTGCCTCAAGCTCAGGAGTTTGAAGGTTAAAAGTTATATTCATTAAAGATCTAGAATCAAGTTTAGCATGTCCTTTATAAAAACCATCTGACTTGTCAATAACATCATAAAGAATCTTAGCTTTATCCCTATTAATTTTTTCTATAGCAGAAACACCACCAAGTTCTTTTAAGTATTCAAGACAAAGTTTACACATATAAATCGCCCAGCAAGGACCAGTGTTAAACAAGGAATCCTTTTCCGAATGAGTTTTCCATTTCTGCATCGTTGGTGTATTATCAGGAACCCTATCAAGAAGATCCTCCCTTACTATAACAAGAGTGACACCTGCAGGCCCAATATTCTTCTGGGCACCAGCATATATAACCCCAAACTTCTTCGTATCAATAACCTTATCCATAATATTTGAGGACATATCGCAGGTAAGAGGAACAGTACTTGGTACATCAGGCCACTTATGATATTCCGTCCCATAAATCGTATTATTACCAGTGATATGAGCAAACGCAGCATCATCACTAAACTTGATATCCTTTGGAATATAGGAGAATGTATCATCTTCTGAACTTGCAACAACATTCACATCACCATAGAACTTACATTCTTTGATAGCTTTCTTTGACCAAGCCCCGGTGTTTACATACTCCATTGGTTTTCCCTTTTTTTGAAGGTTTAATGGAACCATATAAAACTGTGTGGATGCACCACCCTGCAACCATAATACTTTGTAATCATTTGGAAGCCCCATTAGCTCCTTTACTAGAGTTGAAGCTTCTGAATGCACCTTAGCATATTGTTTTGATCTATGAGAAATCTCCATTAAAGACATACCAGATCCCTTAAAATCCAATATCTCATTTTGCGCTTTTTTCAAAGCCAAAAGAGGCAGTGTCGCAGGACCTGCATAAAAATTGTAAGCACGCTTTGTCATAATATTCACCTTTCTGTTGAAACAGTGTATATGCAAAAAAGATTTAAAAGATTCGGAAGAAGACATTTCGATAACACTTGTACAACAAGCCCTTTATAAGGAAAACAACAAACAAAGAGTATAGTGGTGAGAAATTATGAAAAGACTCTTGGCAAAAGCACTAAAAAACGCATTCAACATGACAAAGGAAGACGCAATTGCCTTAACAAAAACTGTAGAAGAAGTATTTGATGGTAACGAAGAAATCGAAGATATGAACATCGATAAATACGCACGTTCACTTTTTATTGAACTTCAACGAGAAAAACTGTTAAAAATAAGAAGAGAAGAATACAAAGAACAAGGAAAATTCATACGTAAATACTTCTGGTCATTTAATAACAACAAAATAAGAGAAGAAGCAAACAAAGTAAAAACTGTAGAAGATAAATACGAAATATACAAGAAAATCCCAAAAAACGCTTGGCTTATACGAGCAAACTGTAGCTAAGTATCCAATTCCGGTGGGTCCATCAGCTGAGTATATCGATAATAACTCCTTATGTTTTTTTCTTTTTGTTTTTTACTATTTTTTTTATATCTAACTTCAACTAAAAAAATATTCAATGTCATAAACCCGATAAAAAAACCTATGCCACTGATAAATAGTATAATTTGATAAATCAGTGATACTTGTAATGACATGGATAAAAATGCTAGGATAATTGAATAAAGAAACATTAAAATTAGTTTTTTTCCCCGTTTCATCTTATACAATAATTTTGGTTGACTTATAAGTACTTAAATCTTTCTTTAATCTTTTTTCAAAGCGAGTAAGTTTCAACTGTGATCTTTTCAGGACGTCATTTGCTATTTTTATTAATAGTTCCAAATGCTCTTTATCACAGTATAAAATACCATCTTTTCCAATAGGTGTATCAAGACGTTCTGTGCTACAAACCTCAATAATTATTTTTCTTTTTAACGATTTTATCCCTGAGTTTTTAAAACCACAGGAAACAGCTGTTTTAACCATATTATCCGCCGCAGGAATAGAATCTGTTCCAATATGAATAATAGGTGATTGAGCAAGTAACCATAACACGCCTTTTTTTGCGTTTTCTACTGAGGATAACACCTCAGCAGGTTCAATTACTTTATGCCATTTACCAAGGAATTTTGCCTCCTTTTTATCCCCAATGGATGGTATTTCAAGTAATACAATTCTACCAGAGCAACTGCTTGAAGTATAATACTGCTGGGAATCATTAATCAACTCGAGTAGTGAAAGTATATATGAGTCTACTAAATCATCTTTTTTAGCATTTTCAAGTTTTTTAAGAGCGTTTTCTTTTATATCTAAGAATTCTTTTCTAACATTCATTTTTCATATCTCTTAGCATTCATTTATTTCATGTTTTATTAGTTAATAAATCATTTTATATCTAACTATTTTCTCCTAGCAGCAACTGCTATATTTATTATCATATCAGATTCATTTCCATTAGCACTTACAGCAAATAAGATCGAAATGAATAGCACTATCACTATAAAGACAAATATTTCTCTCCTCTTTTTTATTAAATCACCTCCCATATTATATATTCAGAATTATTAAGGTTTTAAAGCAAATAGATATGCTAAAACATACATAACTATCAATAATATAGCGACAAAATAAGCAAGTAGAGTACCACGAAACCAAGGCTTAGTATTTAATACATTCTTAAGGCTTTGAATTTTTGAATAATCTTTAATATTTTCTTTTATTGACTTT
>JAUWIE010000125.1 GCA_030605515.1 Thermoplasmatota archaeon | reverse complement strand
AATTATTTGTTAAAATTTATTTATAATGGAAAAATATGACAGTTATTAAATTACACAAATAGGATATTTTATTAAATAAAAGAAGTATTACATTGAAATGTGGATGGAGAGCAATGCAAGAGGAAATTGTCGAAAATGTAGATCAAACAGCTAATGTTGTTAATTCAGGTGGTAAACCTAAAATTGCCTATTTTTCAATGGAGATTGGCATTGATGAACAGATACCTACCTATAGTGGTGGTTTGGGTATTTTAGCAGGTGATACAATTAAATCATGTGCTGATTTAAATGTCCCAATGGTAGGTGTTACTTTACTTTTGGAGAATGGGTATTTCTATCAGAAAATCGATGAAAACGGTCATCAAATTGAACTTCCGATACAATTTGCTGTTTCTGATTTTCTTCGATTATTACCAAGTACAACTAATGTAACTATAGAAGGTAGGGATGTCCAACTGCGCGTTTGGTATTATGAAGTTAAGGGAATCACTGGCTACATTGTCCCTGTTTTTTTCCTTGATTCAAATATTGAGGGGAATAGTGAATGGGATCGAGAACTTACTAAACATCTTTATGGTGGTGATATTAAATATCGTCTGGGTCAAGAGATTATTCTCGGGATAGGTGGCATAAGGATTCTTCAAGCGCTTGGCTATAAAACAATTGATAAATATCATATGAACGAAGGTCATGCAGCTCTTGGTACTCTTGAGTTATATAATCAGATTGAAGATATTGAAAAAGTTAGAGAACAATGTGTGTTTACAACGCATACACCTGTTGCTGCAGGTCATGATCAATTTGAACTTTCCTATGCAAAACCTATGTTAGGAGATATGCTTCCTGAATCTATCTTAAATGATGTTACTTTTGAAGATAAATTAAATATGACTAGGCTTGCGTTGTTTTTCAGTCATTACATAAATGGTGTTGCAAAGAAACATGGAGAAGTATCCAGACTTATGTTCCCTGGTTATACTATAGACTCTATTACAAATGGTGTACATACACCAACATGGGTTTCAGAGCCATTTAAAGTACTCTTTGATAAACATATACCCGGATGGCGATCAGATCCTTATATTCTAAGATCAGCATTTAGCATTGCAAAAGAAGAAGTTTGGTATGCCCATATGGTTTCAAAGAAAAAATTAATTGATTTTGTCAATAGCAGATATAATGCTGGTATGAATTATGAAGATTTCACAATTGGATTTGCCCGGAGGCAAACTGCTTATAAGAGACCAGATTTATTGATTTCTGATCCTCAGCGATTAATAGATATCGCTGAAACAGCAGGAGCAATACAGATAATCTATGCTGGAAAGGCACATCCCAAAGATGGATCTGGTAAAGAGACTATAAAAAAGATATTTGATATAATGAAAACATATCGGGATAAAATTAAAATAACCTATATTCAAAACTATGATATGAGAATCGGAAAAATGATGACTGCCGGTGTTGATTTATGGCTTAATACACCGAGACGCCCACGGGAAGCCTCAGGAACCTCAGGTATGAAAGCAGCACATAACGGAGTTCCTCAGTTCAGCACACTTGATGGTTGGTGGCTTGAAGGCTGTATAGAAAATATTACAGGCTGGTCAATAGGACCAGAGAAAACAGAAGATAAAGAATCAGATGATGAAATTGATAGAAATGATCTTTATAATAAACTTGAAACATGGATAATACCAAAGTTCTACACAGATCGAGATAATTGGATACGAACAATGAGAAGCTGCATTGCAATTAATGCATCATTTTTTAACACAAATAGGATGATTCAGCAATATGTTTTAAACGCGTATTTTATATAAATTAAAAATATCTTTGTATTTTGGCTGTATTCCTTCAATATCTTCAACCCATGCTCTGAGTATTTCTGCAACGCTCCATGCTTGTGTTATACATCCACGTGGAGCAAATGGTGAGTCTCCATCAAATATCTCATAAATTGAGCCATCCCAATAATCTCCAAAAACATCAAACATTGGCATTAAAAAATTCCTATATGCAAATTCTTGCCACATCGGACCGTGTTTTTTAACTTTTATAAACGCCTTGATAAATGGCCCCATAAGCCATGGCCATACTGTTCCATTATGATATGCAATATCTCTATTATAGTCACCAATATATGTTCCTTTATATCTGGAATCCATAGGTGATAATGTCCGAAGACCAAAAACTGTGACTAATTTCTCATGGGTATCTTCAACTATTTTCTCCTGAAATTCAATATCTATCATTGAGTAGTCAAGTGATACTAGAAATATTTGATTTGGTCTAAAAGATAGATCTTTATTATCAACAACATCATATTGTTGGTCAAATTGATTGTTAAAACTTTCTTTTACGTTATCTGCTAAATCAGAATAATCATCATTTTTATTTGATATGTTTGCAAGATTTGACATGATCCTAAGTGCGTTATACCATAACGCCTGGATTTCAACAGCTTTTTTTGACCTTGGTGTCGGATAATAGTCATCAATTTTTACATCCATCCATGTAAGACCTTCCCCATGGCTTATAAGATAATCATTATCCATAAAAATATTAAAATCAGTACCATTTTTGTATCCATCAATGATAGATTCCAAGGTGTTCCAGAGTTTACTAAGAGTATCTTTATCATTTGTATATTTTAGATACTGATAGACTCTATCGATATACCATAACGGCGCATCAACAGTATTGTAAACAGCAACAGAATCCCTATCCATAAACGCATTGGGAAGAAGACCGTTTTTACAGTACTTGCTAAAGCTAAATAGTATTTGTTTTGCATCATCAAATCTTTTAGTAACAAGAGCTATACCAGGGAGCGCAATTAATGTATCTCTTCCCCAATCACCAAACCAATGATAACCAGCTACAATTGATTTCCCTTTTTCTTTTTTAACTATGAAATTATCTGCCGATAAAATAAGTTTTTCAAATTTCTTATCAAGATCTGCCTGTTTAATTATGTTCTTTTTTCTTTGAATCTCCTTTAAAATAATAGATGATGGATTGCTATCAATTTCATTTTCAAGTGTAAAAATTATGTAATATTCACTTGATCTTTTGATATTTTTTTGAAAATCACCGATATATAAATTGTAATCTATATGTGAGTCATTTCTTTCATGATCTTTTTCATAATGTGTTTCAGCCCAGTATTCAGACGATTTATAAATAGAACCGCGGAAGATTATCTTCAGTTTTTTATCAATATTACTTGGTTTTATACATACTCCATGTTCAAAAGGATCCTGGGTAAATGAAACAGATCCTTGTGTAGAGATATCATAGAAATGACGCGAATTAATAATCGGAGTATGAATAACTTGTATTGGTTTATCCGTTTTTATTTCATATTTTATAATTGATGTGTTTTTCTCATGTTCCATAAAAAATGTTTTTTTAATTTTTACTCCATTTATATTATAAGAAAATGATGGGAATATGTCAAAAGTAAATTTACTTTTTAAATTATTTAAATTAAATATTTTATCATCAACTTGAACTTTATCATCAATATTTGATACAAAAATCCATCTTTTTATTGGTGGATCAAGGCTAGCTACCAAAAGACCATGAAATTTTCGAGAGTTTGTGTTTTGATGTGTTAGTGAAGCATAGCTCCCAAGGCCATTTGTAATTATCCATTCTCTCATAATATCGCTTAAATCAATATTAACTTATCTTTATGTCTATTTAACAAGTTCTTTGTATATTTCTAATGTTCTGTTTGTAATAGTTTCCCAACTAAAGTTTTCAATTACTCTTTTCCTTGCTTTTTCACCCATCTGTTTGCCTTTGTCATCTAACTGAAGTATTTGTTTAATACCCCATGCTATGTCATTTGGATCAAATGGGTTGATGTGAATTCCACATTGGTCTTTACCACTTGCAACAATTTGTTCACGCATACCATTTGTTCCTCTTGCACTAACTACAACTGGCTTTCCCATAGACATTCCCTCAGTGCAGACAATTCCAAATGGTTCATAAAGCGATGGTAGAATTACAACATCACTTGCGGCATAATGTAAAATACGTTCATCTTCATCTACAAATTCATCTCTTAGAATCACATTATTTTCTAATCCATATTTACCAATAAGATTTCTAATATCCTCTGCCATATCACCTATTCCCAATATTACAAGCTTAGCATTTGGAAATTCCTCAACGACACTAGGCATAGCATGGACGAGTTTATCCGCGCCTTTTACTGTCACAAGGCGCCCTATGAAAAAAAGCATTGTTTCATTATCTTTTATTCTATATCTGTCTCTAAGGTTTTTGATATCATTTTTTGATATTCTATCAATGTCATATTTTTTTGAATCAACTCCATTCCAACAAACTCTTATTTTTTCAGATGGGAAACCAATTTTTTTAAGTTCATCATTCATCGCATATGATACTGTAATAACAATATCTGCTGTTTGACCGCCTTCAAATTCAATGTCTTTTATTGTATCTGAGCCTCCTCCGACCGATCTACCTATTTCAGTTGAATGAACATGAAAAACAAGAGGTAAATTTAATTCCTTTTTCGCTGACATGCCTCCAAGTATTCCAAGCCAGTCATGAGCATCGATAATATCATAGGAGTTTCCATTTTTATTATGTAAATTTGATAGTTGAGAAGCAGAGAGCATATTATAGCTTACAACATCTGCAAAAAACTTGAAATGTTGGCCCCAAGAATGAAGTTCATTATTAGAAAATATAGCTAGTGTTTTTGAAAGATCTAATGTTTTTGGCCGGTATACTTCTATACCATTCCAGTTATCATGTATCTTTAGTTTATTTTCATTATTCAATGAAAAAACAGTTACTTTATTACCTAAACTAATCTGTTTCTGCGTAATTTCTGTAGCAAATGTACCAAGTCCACCATATATTACCGGTGGGAATTCCCACGAGAAATGTACTATATTCATATTATTCATTTTCTCCTCACCAATCTTTCTATTAGATAATTTTTTGTTTTAAATCCTGTAAAACATTCATATAATTAATAAACCCATCATATGGCGCATCATATGGACTAAAGTAAGCATGTACATCTCCATCTTGAAAACCTTTTGTTGAAATATAGTATAGATGGTCAGAGGTTTGTAATAACCGCCAAATATGCAATAAATCCTTATCTTTAAGTTCTCTAATTCTTTTCCCGGCGTCTTTTAACTCATTGAAACATGCAACCT
>JAUWIE010000133.1 GCA_030605515.1 Thermoplasmatota archaeon | reverse complement strand
AATATGATTTTACAAATAAAACACTTATAGATAGTTTTGGTCAAGAAAGAACAGGATGGATAAATGAATATCTTGTATCTGATTTTCCTCCAGTTTTGAAGATTAATGAAAATCAAAAGATAATAAAGGGGATTTGGGGTTTTAGAATAGGAACAATAGCGCCAGAAACTACAGTTGAAATTGAAATTGGACTTTTTGCAACCCAGAATAATGCAACTGGAAGATTAGAGCTAGATATCACATCTGAAAACGAACCGTCACATAATATAGTTATACCTCTGAATAGCCGATAATATATTATAATTTAATAAAGATGAATAACATCAGTATTGTATCATCATAATTGAGGTAAACGATGGAAAAGAATTTAGTTACATTTCCAAAATATGTGGTTTATAGAGACGATGATTATCCAAAAAGTTGGATAGAATACCATAATTCCGATGCAATTGTAAAATATTTAACAGATAAAAAACGGCAGAAAAAATTCGAAAAACTAAATGCAGATAAACTAAAAGATTGGATGAAAATGCTTGTAGAAAAAGGAGATGCCAGTGGATATGTAGTTGTTTTTTCACAAGATGTAGTTCCGAATACTGTTTTCCATGATAAATCAGATGCTCTAATAAGAGAATATCTAAATAAGGGTGGACGAGCAGTATGGATAGGAGACATTCCCTTTTTCATCTATGGAAAGAAAAAAATAAAAATTCCACAAATGCAGATAGTCAATGGAACACCCACATATGTCCCTATAGATGCACCGTTAGATGGAATGCGATTTAATGACACGTATGCTCTTCTTGGTTCTGTACCATCGTTTGCATTTTCAGAATCAAAAGTGAAGATAACCTCAGAGGGAGAAAAGCGAGGATTAAATTACAGGTGGTATAGTATGAGACCTGTGCATCCAAGATATATTCTTTCTGGATGGCATCATTTTCAGAAAGAGGAACATATCACTGCGAAAAGCATATTGACACATCCAATAAGAGAGCAAGATATTAACCCTCAAAGAGTTAAAAGTGAAGATGTTGTTTCCTTTTCTTCTATTAAGGGTGCTACTGAATTTCTACATACTTATTTCAGTCTTCCTGCAGTTATTATAGCTCTGATTGTATTTTTATTTGGTGGTGTTGCAGCAGGATTACATCTATCAAATATTATTGGAGGTAATTTGATGGGAACTGTCATATTGCTTATGGTGCTAGTTGTGTTGTTATTCATTTTAGGTGTAAATAAAATCAGGAAAAAGCGTTTTGCAAGTGCATGGATTAAGGATTTTAAGAATGGAGGAGAATTTATCAGAATATGGGATTTTAACCCCGAGGAGATATCAAATCTGATGCTTGAGGATTTGTATAATGTTGCTATTTGGATTATAGATTAGGGCTGAAAATGGATGAGATTAAAAATAAAGATATTCAAAAATACATCCGTAAGATTGATAAAATTACTGATGCAAAAGAGGGAGAACTTGTTATTGTCAATGGGAAAATCAAAGACACCGCTGTTAAACTATCGCCTAAGCTTTCATTTCCAGATGAATATGAAGGCGAAATTTATGATGGAGGATTTTCAGGAGATATTTTAGATATTAAATTTGATATTCATGATGGCTACTTAATAAAAAGAACTGAAGGGAAAAAGAATTCTATCGAACATGCAGAGGAGTTCAATTTAGTTATTTCTTTTTTTAATATATTAGGTATACCATTAGATTTTGTTTCTATTGCGGATATTATTTTATTTGCAGAAGACCCTGCTAAACATCCTTTTATTGCACCTTTTTCGACGAAGGCAGAAAGAAGAGGAAAGGAAGTTACAATTGATGTTACTCCTGAAGAAAGTGCAGTTTTACATTTTGCTTTATTTTACTTTAAAGAAAAAATGAAAAGAAATAAGATTACGGAGTTACTAGACAATTTCAAATTTCTTGGATATACTAACTATTACATGTTTCATCATGACTATCATCTTTCTTTTATCAATTCATGGATGTTTATCGAACCAGTAATCAATTATCTATGGAATGAAGCAGTAACTGAAAAAATAGGAATGGTAAATACTAGTCCAACAAAACATGAACGGGATTGGACAATGCAGCATAAGATTGATGAACTTTTTATGTTAGACAAAATCAAAGAATGGACACGTGAAAGATTACAGATATTAAGGACAAAAAGAAACAAGGTTTTCCATGTTGATAAACGTAAGCATAAAAGAAAGGTAGATTTTAAAGATGCAGAAGATTGTATAAAAATGGCAATGATGTTATTTTATAAGCTTCTTGATAATGAAGAAGGTAATATTCTTGTTTTTAACAAAATAATGGATATACGGAATAAAATCGGTGAAGCCACGTTTGGACCACATTCATCTATGTATAAGAAGGTTTCAATAAAAAAGAAAAAAACTTGATAACTTATGTGTAAGAACCTAGATGTTTTATCCATTCAAGTCTCTTTTTAGTTCTTCGATATTATTTTTCAGAAAAATCATGATGAACAAATCCATCTAGATTCTAAGAATAATCCCTATAAATGCGGAATTATGTTTATAATTCGCTTTCAACTTGTTACCAAATATTCATTTATATGCTATGCTTTGTTTTATACCAATAAGATTAAATTTTTTGGCAATTCTATGTAGTATTGTCCACATTAACACGATACCACTACTTAAAACAAAACCCGTTCCACAAGCAGTCCAGCTTATTATTATTGCAGGGAAGTCTTCAAACAGTGAGAAAATTATTGAAAACAAAAGCAAAAATACCGTTAACAATAATAACAGCTCGACATCTGCCAATAGTTTTATTCTATTCATCACATTAGACGTTTTTTCAATTTCTAAACGTATTTTTTTAATATCTTGAGAGTTATGTATTGTCTTTTCTAAATCTATCTTGAATTGTTTGAGTCTAGATGCCACTAACCTTTCTGTTGATTCAATAATAATCTTGCCTTCTTTTGAATAGATTAAAGAATAAAATATTGCAATAAATGTCAAAATACCTGTTGAAGCAAAGATTATTCTTTCACCATCTAGAATAAAACCAGTACAACTGTAAATCCAGCTACCAAACAAACTCAAGGCAATCATCCATAATAAAACAATAGCTGTACCGATTCGTAACCAATCAAAAAGCATTGACACATCAAGCGAAGTGTTTTTATTTTTATTCCCATATTGAAATTCTAATTCGGTAAGCTTTGTATACAACTGTTTTTTCTCTCTGTCAATACTGATGGTTTCATCTTTTAAATCAACATTATTCTTGAAAATAGGTTCGTGCTTCGTTTGTTCACCTCAAGCGCCTATAATATTTATTCCTGAAGTATCTGGAATTTTCATTTTTCAACGACCTCATGTCAGTATTTCATTAAATCTCGACTTAATCAACGTATTCCTTTCTTCAATAAATTTATCAAAATTATCAAACTCTAGCGATATATCCTGTGGAATATAGTGTTTTTTCATGTAATCCTTTTTTTCTTGCTCACTTGTAAATATCTGTTCTAACCATTCATTAAAATCTTTGTATGATTTTTCTTCGTTAGGAATACCTTCAAGCATTTGAAGATTTCCAATGAAGTTGTAATTATCCAAGAAAAATTCTTGTTTATCTTCATTGACGCCCTTTTTATTCAACTTTGATTTTGTGAAAAAGCTTTTTGGAAAAATATGGTCCTGATGAAATCTATTTCTCAAATCTAATGTCGGATACAATAAAGAAAGAACTGAGAATGTATGGGATTGTCCATATTTGTAATAGAGCAGACTGTCAATATCGTCCTCTGTAAACACTAGTGATTTGTTAGTGCCTTTGAATTTATCTATTATTACAGTTAATGGAAATGTTTCGGATTTTTCTTGTATTATATTTCGAGTTGGTCTTAATACATTATCTGGCTGACCACTAAACACTCTCTTTATCAACGAAAGAGTGAACCATTTTTTAATGTTGTTTCTGTCATCTTTAAAATTAACAGATTGAATAAAACTTTCAGGATTTCCTTCTTTGAGAATATAGTATGCAACTGGAATTAAAGCATTAGCTGAAGTAAGATTTTGATAGTTATAACCAAAACTGGAAACAAGTTCAACCGAGAGTTTAATTGCCTTGTTTATGTCTTCCCATCTATCTTCGATTTTCTTCATATTTTCTGAATTGAAATTATCAACTTTAAAAGCGATTTCAGTTAAATCAGACAGTACTAAACAGCTTTTCAGAACAAAATCCTTGTCAAAATCAAATCCTTCTCCAATTCTGTTTATTTCATCTACAAAAGAGGTGATTTCCGCCCGTGCGTCTTTTGTCTGCCATTGGGCTGTGGCAATAGAAAGCAGTAAATCTGAATAACTTAATTGAGTTCCTCCACTGTTTACACGTATAAAAATATTAAGGACCTTATCGAGTTTTTGAGATTTTTCAAGGTAGTAGTTGATAATTCTGTTTTTATGTATCAGCGAATGCAATTTGAATAACGTCTTGTTAGCGAATTGTGCCTTCTCTTTATTTGGATGTGACATCAAATTATTTGCAATCAGGTAGTTATTTACTTCATATTCATCTTGTAAATCTAGTATTTTTCCTACTTCAAACCAAAAATTGTTGTCGTCATTTTCAGAAGTTTCATCTTCAGTTAAAAATTTGAAATCATAGAGGGAACCAAATTCTTCTGATTCAGATAAAAGGTTAAGATAGAGTTTTCTTTTTGGGAAGGCTTCATCGTTATCCCATCGTTTCCAGGGTGTTTTATATGCATAGGTTCCTTTCATTGCAAGATATAGAGCAGTTAATCTTTGCTGTCCATCCAGTATAGCAGTTATGTTTTCTTCACCTTTAATATCTGCTTTTGGGTTGTGTGTGTTATCTCTTTCGTGAAAATTAGTTATGAATTCATAAAATTGAAAATTATTAATTTGCTCGTTATCAACATCCCAAAACAGAAATGAGCCAATGGGGTAGTCTCTCATTAATGAATCAAATATTTTTACGATTTGTTCTGGTGACCAGACAAATTCTCTTTGAATAGCTGGTAAAAGGTATTTTTTTCTATGTATTGATTCAATTGCTTCTCCTATGGTTATTGGAGTTTGAAATGCGGAGTCTTTAACTTCCATAATTAAACTTCCCAATAGATGATAAGATATCTGTTTTTTAAAATTTCGCCCAAAGTATTATTATTTATAGCGTTCCATCCTTTAAATCAACGATGCAGCAGAAAACAATTATATTAGCGCAAGCGTAATGGATGATGTAGTAAATAGTCAATTATCTCGTATATACAGTCTTTAACCCAGATGAAATATAAGCAATACTTTTATCTAGCACATAATCAAGTATATAAACAAAAAACCTTATCATTCTTCAAGATACAATAAAGGTGACAATATGGATAAGATAAAAGTGGAAAAAACAAAGCCAATACAATTAGCATACATCGAGCATGTAGGTGTTTATGGAGAAATCCCCTTTGATGAATATATCCCTCGGTTGTATGCATGGGCGAAGGAAAAGAAGGTAAGGCCTGGTTTTAAAATGATAAGTTTATATCATGATAATCCAGAAGAGAAACCTCCAGCAGAATGTAGAAGTGAGATAGGTATTCCAATTAAAGGAACAACAGCTCCTGATAAAGAAATTAAAATTAAAGAACTTCCTTCGATGGAAGTTGCAGTTATCAAACACAAAGGACCATCAAGTCAATATAAAGAAACCTATGGGAAGCTTGGTGAATGGATAGAAGAAAATGGTTACGAATGGGCAGGCCCATCAATGGAAGTATGTACAAAGAAACCAAAGGTTGTCGGCAATGAAACAATAATCTATGCTACCGTTCAAGTACCTATTAAAAAGAAGTAGACATGTTGATGTATATTATTTGGAAATCACGTTAAAATAGAATGACATGTTATAGATGAAGATATTATGAAAAAGTTATGTCTCTCTTTTTCGAATTCAAAAAATTGGAGAAATGATATCCATAAAAAAATGATAAGTGAAGATTGGAGAGAATTACGGCTAAATATTTTGAAAAGAGATAATTACACTTGTCAGTATTGTGGATTTATAGCAGAAAAATGGCAAATAGTTCATCATGTTGATGGGAATCCTGCTAATAATGAAGAAGCTAACCTTGAGACAATCTGTCCGATGTGCAATCTTATTCACCATAGCGGTCAGGGTTGTGAGATTCAAGGTGTAGTTGATATATTCAGAGAGTCCAGTTACTCACAGAATGAAATAATCAAAATTACAAGAAAAATGAGAGCTCAAGGTAAAAACGACCTGGAAATCATTGATTTTTTAAGTTTGAAAGAAAAAGTACCATTTAAGATGAAACGTCACTATCTGAAAAATTTATATGGTTTTGTTACTTCAAGAAAAGCAGGTCAAGATTGGACACAAAAAGGGTTAGAATATGGATATAAAATTGTAAAAATAACTAATATTTCAAACCAACGTTCAATAGACAAATATCTATAAAAAATTCATCATCATCGACTCTCGCTAACTTTCCCAATTAGCTATTTCACCGTAATGTTAGATAATTAAAAGAGAGAGACTTATATGAAAAAAAATTTAAAACAACGCATTAAAACAGCAATTCGTGAGGAAATAGCGATAGGCCCTTATAATCCAGAGTGGCCCAGTTTATTTGAAAAAGAAGCGGCTTTTTTTCAGAGTAAATTACCAAAATCGTTAGTCAAAAGGATTGAACACTTTGGAAGTACTGCGATACCTGGATTGTCAGCAAAACCAATTATTGATATTTTAGTTGAGGTTAGCAGCTTAGACGAAACTAAGAAACAAATTGTTCCTATCCTAGAATCTGAAGGGTATGATTACTTCTGGCGTCCCACTATTGGTAATCAACCGCCGTATTATGCTTGGTTTATAAAACGTGATTCCGATGGAAGACGCACACATCATATTCATACGGTTGAAAGAGATTCTGATGTACATCCAAATATCTCTTTATGGACAACAATACAACAATCTCATTTTGGATTAGGCATAAAATATATTGAGTCCACATCTATCACAATCACAAGAACAATGTGCTATTCTCTTACAATCCATACCAAAACCATTATCAAAAAACTCATTTTTATAATTCAAATCAATATCCTTATATATTTCCTCTACTCCCTCAATATTTGTTATATCTTTCATAATAACCACCTTTCTGTAATAAAATCTGATTAAAAAATTTTTCTCCTAACTTTTTATTTGAATCGCAATCAACTAGATTAGCAACTCTTAAATCAGGGCAATCTCCAGCACAATTGTATTTCATGAAACAATCTCTACATTCATTGAAATTAAGTACATTTGTATTTTTTATTTGATTAATTTTTTCGTTATCATAAATAATTTCATTTTTTATCTCATCAAATGTTCCATAACAAAAATATTCTGGTGCGTTATCTCTTGTACAGCACCATAATTTACCATCTGGAGTAATATTCCAACTTATCGCACCAACTGCCATACAAAAATATATTCTAATTGTATCAAATTTTCCTATCCCTGCATTTGATATATAAATTCTATCACCAACGTAATCTATTGCTTCACCAAGTGCTTGTGTGAATTCTTTTCTATTTGGTGTTGTTATTGATTTACAATTTCGACCACGTCCAAATGGATTCAATGCTTCCAAACCAAGGGTACATCCTGGAAATTCAATCATATAAAAATCTAGTATTTCTTTCATATGTTTTAAACTAAAATTTGAGACTGTTGCTCTAAAAGCAGAATTGATATTATTACTTTTAAAAAAGAATTTAGCATTTTTCATGACAATTTTAAAATAATT
The DNA here is from genome assembly GCA_030605515.1 of Thermoplasmatota archaeon. Lineage (GTDB taxonomy): Archaea > Thermoplasmatota > E2 > DHVEG-1 > DHVEG-1 > JAUWIE01. The sequence continues at coordinate 8,448 of JAUWIE010000133.1, read as the reverse complement.
ATCATCATGTTTTATCGGAGGGCGATGTCTAAGTTGAATAAATTCAGGTCCATCCAATGATATTGAGATATCTGTAAAATTCTTGTCAACGAATTTAGCAATTTTTTCACTAAAATATGCATTTGTTGCCATAGAACGTTTTATTTTAATTTTCTTTTCTTTTGAAATATCCTTAATATATTCCAAGGTTTTTTCCATTAATTTAGGTTCTATAGTTGGTTCCCCTCCTCCAGCAAAACTAACAAATAACTCTTTACTACTCTCTTTAAATTTATCTTTAAAATATAAATCAATCATCTTTTGAAGAGTTGTCCAACTAATTGTCTTATTTTTTTGTGGAGAGTTTGCATTTGCATGACAATATAGACATTTTAGATTACATTTATCAGTTATAGCAATTGCTAACTCAGGTGAAATATTCTCAATTGCCCTTTTTATATCTTCAACTTGAATCAATTTATTCTTTCTCAAGGATGGTAATATTTTTTCTTTGAAAAAATCTAATTCACCACTTAAAATATTATTCTCAACTTTTTTAGACACTAATAGTAATTTACTACGAAGTGGTGCATATAAAATAGAGCGTTTATCATCCTCAGAAAATGGTATAAAAAATATTTCCTCATTTTTTACAATCATAATTCCACTCTGTTCAAGGGCAAACATATATAGTATATAAAATCTTATTCTATGAATGGATTATTATTTTATATTGGCTCTCATAAAACGTGAGAACTGAATCAGATTAAGCAAACCAATAACTAAAGTGATTCCCCCTTCTAATTGATGTCCTTTTGCAATCAAACCTATACCTCCAAATATGAAAAATCCTGCAATAACACCAAGAATGTACGTTATATTTCTCATAATGACGCGCTATAATCATTTTTAATGTTTTATCATTTTTTATCAAAAACTGCCTAATTTTCGAGCAGACTTTATATAGGATGAAAGCAGGTCATTTAGTGATAAAAAATGTTTAAGTTCACAGGAGCATCAGCCGCAGGTCTTCAGAAACTACGTAGGGATATTTACAATGTAACTCATAAAAAGCATGCTCAGCCTCAAGGAACAACACAATATCAACCACAAATTAATCAACCACAGCCTCAATCAGTACAAACTCAACAAACAACATTACCAACATCGAGTACGCCTACTGTTGTTAATAACATTTATAATAACATTCCACCAATGACTCAAGTTTCCAATTACACTAAAAGATTCAGCTCACTCAAAACAATTCTCTATGCAACGATACTAACGATAATTGCCCTTGCTCTGTGGTATATGATTAGTCACGGCGGAATTGGTCACTGGTTAAATCAAGGAATCAGCAGAGTACACGAATTTCTCACAGCGATATTCTGATGTGGTAAAATGATAGATTATTACTAGTATAGTAGTATGACTTCTTCCATTCCAATATGTACTACTATCAGCATTGTAGTTACTCCTATGTATACAGAAGATATAGGGTTTCCCCGAACCCATAATGTGAACACACTGTTAAAAAACTAGCATTTATTTATAGAATGGAGCATTTATGAACAAAAACCTGTTATGAAATTGTTTTGAATGGTATAGGCAAAAGAAATGAAAAAGATTCCAATATTAATAATCGCTTTGATGGTGATTGGTGTAGGATTACTATATGGTTGCATAAATAATAAAGAAGTCGTAGATTCCCGTAGTTGGCATACAATTGATACATTTTCACTTATAATTTACAATGGAACCATAGCACTTGATTTAAATTATTCAGGGGGATTTGATGGTACCAATTTTAGTTTTCCATTGATTAATCCAGATGATTATCAATATGTTGCTACTATTGGTATTTCCAACACTGGGACGATATATGAAGATTTTATAATTGATTTTGAGGGGGGCTTGTTTTTAGAAAAGCAAGATACAACAGCAGGAGAATACCAAAAACTTGCTATCGGAAAATCAGACGAAAATGATGTTTCAATGTTACTTGCAATAAACCATAATTCTAGCCAAACTGAGAATTATATCTTAATATCAGAAGATGTTATTAATAATACATATGAAATTGGAAAAGATGTAAAGCCTGGAGATGAAACCAAAATTTATGTCTATATTAAAAGTTATTCAAGAACATATTCTGGAATATTCAAACCAGCTTATAGAATACAATTAACTGCCTCAGCATCAACAACGGAGCCTGAAATTGAAGTGGATTTAGATTTCGAGTTATCTAACATTAAACTAGGCGAACTTGTATTTGATATGGAGTTAAATCTTAATTTTACATCAGATGTAAACCTAGGGGAATTAATCGTTTCGTCACCAAAAGGGTCTTATATGGAGAAAATTTCTGTTAATCCTGCTTCCGAAGAGAGTAATATTTATCACTTTGTTGTACCCATCGAAGTAAAAGGTAATGATTTTGATTACCCATTTGATGATAGAACTGGTTATATAGAGTTATTTACAAAAGATAATAATAAAACTAGATATTTGCTACAGAGTTTAGATAAAATTAAGAAGGATACACCTCTTAAAAATACGTCAGAATGGAAAGTAACAATATCCACAAAGGATAATAAGATTTTTTTTAATTTCACAAGAAATAATGAACAGGAAGTTTTCTGGTTATTATGCTATCTAAACATTGTTTTTTTAATTTTAGGCATCATAATCATATTATCTATAAGATTTGAATGGACTGTAAAAAATAAACTGCTATCAGTTTATTTACCAAGAATAGATATAATTCCTTGGGTTGCTTTATCATTTTTTGGACTTAGATATATTGTATTTTATTCCCCCTATGTGTGGTCGAAGGGACCAATAATTCTTGGATTGGTGTGTATTGTGCTTTTTTGTTTAAATGCAATATCAAAATATTATGGGAGAAACCATATAACATAAAGAAATTGTACAGTAAAAACACTGGTGCGTTCAGGACGCACAAGTATTGTAATTAACTGATTATTACACTGTCAACTTAGATTTCTAAGTTAACACCCCTTCAGTTTGATATTTTTTCTCCTTATAAAATTTTTAAGGTTTGGTTAATACTACTATTATGTCTCAGTAAAATGTTCCTAAAAATGAATGTTTTTTCATCGTAGCACAAAATCAATCAAGACAGATTCTAAACCAATTTAGTTTAAGATAGCGATGCAGATATTGAGACGTTTATTTATATGAAAGAAAATAATACGGCATTTGATTCAGAGCAGATAAGATGAATATTGAGAAGGTGACAGTTCAAGAAATAAAAGAGATATTACATTCCGTACGTGATTCGAGATATCTGTTTGAAAAATCATCGGATGTCTTACAAGATGTCGCAAACGCAGTAAATATGGAACAACTTTTACTCATCGAAGAAAATATCCCTAATATTAGCAAACACAAAATTGATGAAATCTTGGCATTACAGGGAAATGATTTTCAACATAGTAAATTTTGTTGTGCAGAGATATGGTGTGTTTTAGAAGCGGAAAATCATTCAAGGTTAAAAAAAGGTTTTAAAATAATTCCGACACCCTTTTACAATGGAGGAAAAGCGGATATCGGATTAATACATAATTTAGATTCGGATTACGAAACGATTATAGCAGTGGAAGTTGGAGATGTCCGCTTTGATAAACCCATAGATGCTTTTTATTCAAATTCATTTAGCAACCAGATGTCGCTTTCTGAACTTTGGATATATCCTACACCTGGAACAGATTATTCTCTGGGTCGTATGAACAAGAAAAAAAATAAAAAATATTATATCTTCAGAAGAGGGCGAAAATTTAAAGAACTTAAAAAGGAACTTGATATTTATAATAATCGAATCCAGAGATTGGCTGCAGATGCAGACCCTTTGATGCAATCTCTGAATGCACTAAAGAAGGATTAAAAGGCAAGAAGAATATAGGTAAAAAAGCAAAAGATAAGAAACGACGTAGAACATCTGGTTATTACCAGATATAGAGCAAAGATAGGAATTATTTTATCTCTGAAATGAGTTTATTGATATTGATTGTAATGAGTGAAAAGACAAAAAAAGATATTGAAGAAGAATTAAAGAAAAAATTCCCAGGTTTCAAACATGTCGAAAAAATAAATGACGCTAAACATGGAGAAAAAGTTATAATAACAGGGAAAATTAAAAGTGATGCAATAAAATTATCCCCTCCAATACAATTTGTTTCGTCAGAAAAAGATAAATCCAAAGAGATAACTTACTTGAATGAAATTTTTGAAATTAAAAAAGGATTTCTATATAAACATACCAACGGTTTAAAATCATTCAGTAATCATGCTGATGAATATAATTTAATAATTTCTGGTTTTAACATTATTGGTCTTCCATTTGATTATGTTTCTACTGCCGATATAACGACATTTGGTGAAGATAAAGCCAAAAAATCTTTTGAGGCCCCAATGTCAGATAAAGCAAGAAGGCGAGGTGTGGATATTCCCGTAGTTGAAATAAACGAGGACGAATACATTGGTATTGATTTAACTTATAAGGAAATCACTGAAAGACTTAAAGCAAATAAAATTGATGGGTTAGAAGATATTTTTAAATTTTTCGGATATGCAAATTATTATCTTTTTCATAATGATATAAATTTGACTTTCATCAATTCGTGGATGTTCATTGAACCCTATGTCAATTCTTTATGGTCAAAAGCGATAAAAGAAACTTTCAAAGGTTTAAAATATTCACCTAACAATGGTAAAGGGAATTGGACACTACAACAAAAAATTGATGAATTATATATGATGAATAAAATCTTGCCTGACACAAGAGAAGCATTACAAGAGATGCGAAACAAACGGAATAAAGTTTTTCATGTCGATGATAATCCCATTAAAAGAAAGGTTGAACTTCGGGATGCACTGAAATGTTACAGATTAGCAAGAAGATTATTTTGCAAAATGCTTGGGTTTGAGGAAGGAGTAATTTTTGGCAATCATAAAGTGAATGATGTAAGATACAGAATGGGAATAGCAATTTTTGGTGAAGCCTACAAATATAATTCAATGACAATATAGTAGAAAAAAGGTCCTCCCCAGATTGATTTTCAAAATAAAAAAACGAACGTTTGTTTATTTCAATTTCTTCTTGATAGGAAAAACTCATAATTTGTAGGGGGCCCTTTTTTTACAATATTCTTTTATCCAGCATATGTCGCAGAACAAATGATTAGAGCAGAATCGAGCGCCAATATACCAAAACATGTCAAATTCAATTCTTGGTTCGTGAATATTGGATAACTCTTCCTGAAATGGTTTATTTCTAAAGTGAGAATATTTGTCTGATGTTTTTGGCATTTCTTCTCGGTCAATAGCTTGTAATTTCGATACAAAAATGTTCTTTATATGAACATCAATTGGTAGATATAAAAATGGTATCAACTGCTTTCCTATTTTAAATTGGTAAATAATATCTTTCAGAAATACATTAGCGATTTTAGGACCAATATCGTAGATTGAATTTACTGTTTCAACAAGTTTGTCCAAATCTTCTTGGCAGGTTCCATTATTCAGAAGATATCTTATGTCTGAGTACTTTTCTTCAAAATCATTGATGACGGCTTCACACTCGCTTTTATTTAATGATGGACCTGACCTGTATTGTATTGCTGGAATTAGAATTCTCTTAAGGTTTGAACAACTAATATCTCCATTCTTGATACCGAAAAGATAAGCTGTTGTATTTTTATCAGATTCAAAGACCTTTTTATGTTTTAATGTCTCTTCAATAGCATTTTTTAAAACTTGCTGGTTCATACAATTGAAAACAAAAAGTAACAAATAAGGTTATTCACTTGACCATCTTATATAGTATCCAGATTTTTTCCTTCGTTTCTTATCCTTTCCACGTTTACCAACATTTTTAGCGTGCATTAATCCCTCTTTAGTTCTTTCGGAAATCATTTCTCGTTCAAATTCTGCTAGAGCACAGAATACATTGAATTGAAATCGACCTGAGGCGGTTGATAAATCAATGTTGTCTCTAAGACTAATAAATGAGATTCCTCGTTCAAAGAGCGTTCTAATTTCCCTAGTGAGTTCTTGAACACTTCGTCCCCACCTGTCCAACTTCCATACCAAAATACTATCATATTCTTTTTTCAACAGTTTTTGATACAACTCATTTTTCACGGGTCTTGTTTTTCGAGTGGTTACTTTTTCCTCGAAATAATCATATTCCCATCCGTTCTGTTCAGCTTTTTCAATTAACGCTCGTTTTTGCATTTCTAGACTTTGTTCGCTGGTACTAACCCGAGAGTATAATGCCACTTTCATAATATGCTCCAATATTATGTTCGATTATTCATCTATAAATTCCCTTGTTTCACATGTTCCATAAATTTTCCATCCTTGATTTTAATTTTATGGAGTAGCGGTTCAACGTCGTCCCTCTCATGTTTGCTCAATATGTGTTTTCTACAAGTACGCAAAGATATGTGAATTGGAAGCCACTTCTTTGATATGGTTTTCTTACAAATCGGGCATTGAGCTTTACATAATACCCGAGTTTTATTCATATTTTTTCCATATCTTCCCTTTGAATTCTTATTTTGTGATTTCATTAAACTACCATTATCTCCTTTTATCATCAAATTTGAAGTAAGTTTGGTTAGACGCCGCTGAACTTCAATGCAAATAAAGAATGAATTGAATACAATTCAATATCTCCGTCCAGGCACCTCACACCTGAGCCGACATACAACATCATTTTGAAGCCTCATTCCCATTTTTGTTTTGATATTTTCGTAGTAGTATTATCATATTCTTGATGGTTTCATCGACATCCTTACAGCCGTTCTTATCACCAATACGAATGATTTCACTGCAGGTTTCACTAGAAAGATGAATAGCATTCCCACTGCCTTTGTAATATTCTATTAAAAACTGTATGATAGCGTTATAATGTTTCAATCCCTCTTGGTCACGCAACTGTCGGAGTTCTTTCCAAACTCCCTTAGAAATTGCAATATTTTGCATGACTTACTCTCTATAGGGAACTACTATTTAAAGACCCTCACGTATTTGTAGAACATTAACAATTATAAGTAAAGAAATTTAATTAAGAATAGGAGTTTAAGAGAGTTATGAATACTTTGGTAATTATTGGGTTTTTTCCACTCCTATGGGGATTTGTAGTAATTTTATTTACCACAGATACTCCTGCAGGTCTAGGTTTTGCATCATTTGGTATCGGTTTAATTGCAATAGGATTAGGATGGGAATCAGATAAAAAAATGAAATCAATAGCTACAGCAGATTTCTACGAAATCACATATAGATTTTGGGATAGAGCACCTATATTATATCGCACCCGTGATTCTGCAGTTCGTGACACATGTTCATGGCAATTAGGCAACCTGTTTAGACATGGTAAAAAATTAAAGAAATGGGCGGAGCCAGAAGTTCAAGAACAACTCATCAAGGAGTTTAAGGTTTTTTTAGAACGATTACGTTCAACGACATGTCCAAAGTATTGGGTCGAAATTAAAAATTACATAACTACTTGTAAAATCGCCATCGAGTTGAAAACAAAAAATGATGACAAGAAAAATGAATTGATAGATGAACTCAGTAATTGGATAGGTCGAAAAGAAGACGAAGAATCAAATCAGGATTATCTACAAAGGAAGAGTACCGAATTTTCTGGAATGGAAAAATACGATATATTCGAAATAAATCACGAGTAATTATAAACAGTTTCTACTTTTATGGTTTTGTTTCAAAATTATTTCTTATAAAATTAAATCACACTTAGACAAACCCGACAGATTGCAGAGTTGTGAAGTGAATGATTCTACTTATAATAGTGAGTTTGTTTTTAAGAAATTATCCCATAAATTTATACATTTATCAGCTAAATCAAAAACATTAATTTTTTCAAAATCAGCAATAATTACGTAGTTAGAATCTTTCAGAGGAGAATTTCCATTTCGCATTTCAGGGTGAATATACTCTCTATGCAGCGTAACCCCATGCCAACTACAATTACAACTTACATTATTACCTATTGATGGATTAGTTAATGAAAGATGTTTGATACCGTTACAGATATCTCTACAAATTTTCATTTCTATATTGTCTCCAAATAACTTATCTATCTTTGTTTTATCAACAACTTTTGAATGTTCGAGCCAATCACGTAGATGATAACAATTAATGAAAAATGAATAGATGCAATCTACTTGATAATCTGCTTGTTTTTCTGGGCTATTACTTATTTTAATTTTATTAAGGATTTTGTGCCATCTTTTAATTCTCTCAAATTGTTCTACGTACGGTTTTTTATTAAATTTTCCTGCCCAACTCATACTAAGGTAAATAGAATCCTAGAATATATTCTTTTTATCATCCATGACACCAAAGCCTTTGAAACGAAGCCAAACTTTTACTTTCAACTACCTCGATAGTACTTTTATAAATCATTACTCCAATACA
>JAUWIE010000085.1 GCA_030605515.1 Thermoplasmatota archaeon | reverse complement strand
CAAAGAAAACGATATATTTTAATAGCTTTACATCTTAAACTAATAGGGAAGGAATATGTTAATATAACTTATGTAAAATAGTAAGGTGTTATAATTGCAAAAAAGTAAAATTAAGTTATTTGGATATGGTGTAAATCTTTTTGTAATAGTTTTTGGGCTACAGGCGATTTACGGTCATATTAGGGGTGGTAATTTTAACTGGTTTGAAGCTTTTTATATGACTATATTGACTATGATTATTATATGTGTCGCAATGTATTATGTCACATATATAAAGAAAAAATGAATATTTTAACATCATGATGTATTTTGGGGATGAAAATGATAAAAAAACGCCTTCTGAATATTTTTGTATTATTATTTTTTTTAATTATTGTCTTTTCGGATTTTTCATATGCTGTAAATGCTGAAGAGACTTCATACCACACTCTATTTCAGAGAGAATTAGAACTTTTCCCATTTTCCTCCATTTATGAAAATGAAAGTTTTGATGGTTTTAATACATACAATCAGGCAATAGAAAATGCAAGTGATTATCCATTTACTTCATATAAGCTTTTGTTGGAATGTTATCGAGTGATTTTAATCCATGAGTTAGCTAAGGAGGTTGAGAGATATGGTGAAGAAAAAGCAGTCGAAACTTTTATTATTAACACTGAAAAGGATTTATTTAATATTATGCTACAAGTCAATAATTATATACCTTTAACATTTGCATCATTGGAATGGATTGACCTTGCTAAGCGTGAAATAAGAAATGCCAACGAATATCTTAATCAATCAAAGGAATATTTCAACAAAAATAATATGAATACATCCTTCTTGGTGTATTTAATTGGTTCTAACTCATCAATACACAAAGCAAAAGGATTTTTCCTCTTGTCGAATGAAAAAAACGAAGGAAACACAACACTAATGGAAACATCTGATTTACTAGATAACTTAGAATCTGTTTCATCGGAATGGATTGGTATTGTGGAGGCAACAATTGATTTTTATGAAGATATTGGTTTAAAAGAATTTGTGTTACCTTCAAAAGATGTTTTAAATCTAATAAAAAGCTACCACTCCAATGGGTTATATTATGTTTCTATAATGAATTCTGCTTATGCTAAAGCATTAATTGAATATAACACACAAGGGCATCTACTGTGTAATAATTATTCTCAAGCATTAACTTCATGTGAAACCTATCTAAATTATGTAGATTTAACCATGAACATGGTTTATAATAACCCTGATGTTGATGCTCCCTTTGCTGTAAGTTTGATAGAGCAAGCAAAGCTTCATTTTCAGGATGCAAAAAAAGTAGAAAGTGAAGAGAATTCGGTTATTATTGCAGGAATTTCCATTCAAGAATCTTTAATCGCAAGAGAACAAGCAAAAGCAGCATTGGAATTAAAAAATGCAATAGAGCAAGAACTTAGCAAAGATAACCAACCTAAAAAAGGAGATAACGGTGACAGCGTTCCAGGATTCGAGTTGATTATATTAGTTGCTGCATTATTGATTACGGTTATCACATTGCGAAAGAACATGTTAGGAAAGAAAAAATTTGAAAAAGAATCTTAAATAATTACTAATTTTTTTCCTCCAAAAAGGTTACTATTAAATGAATACCATACGAAACCATATAAGTCTTGGTTACCAGTTAAATCAGAAGTACCTTATTTTTACATGCGGTGATAATTGAAATGGAATTAGTGTAGTTATTAGCATAAATTCAATAATCAACGTTTTTCATTACATTTATATCTGATAATAGATTACAGTCATACAATAAGGAAGCAAAGGGAATGAAAAAACAATTGCCATCTGTAGGAATTATTGTTATTGTGTTAGTTTTATTAGTAAGTGGATGCCAAGAATTATCTGAAAACGAAAATGATGATGTATCTAGTTTTTCTACTTATGCGAACATAGAAAAGGGATTTAGTATTGAGTATCCAACAACATGGAGTAAGTACGAAAATCCAGTTCAGGTGCCAGATGTTGATGTATTATTTACTTCTCCATCAAATGAACCGACAAAAACTGGAAGCATAATGATTACAGTTCTAGACAATGTATCATTGACAATGGATGAGTTCAAAGGAGCTCATGTAGAAAATCTAAGTATCCTCATATCAGATTTCAATATAATCTCTGAAAAAGCTACAACGCTTTCGGATTTTCTAGGATATGAACTAATATTTACGTTTACTAACGATATGTATACTTGGAGGCAGTTGGAGGTTTGGACTATCAGTGAAAACACTCTATACTTGTTGGTTCATCAGGCAGACCAAGCATATTATGAAAATTTCGCTAATGATATTGAACATATGATTGGAAGCTTTCAGATAAATAAGGTTTGAACTCGTTTTAATTAAAAATTGTTCATTTATTTAGAAAATAAATTAAACACCGATTTTCGTTAAGGGTTTAAGTCTCATAATTAAACCCAAATTCAAGATTTCCATTCATAACGAAGTGTTTTATCTCCAAACCAAGGCACAGAATATGATTTCCTAAAAACATC
>JAUWIE010000076.1 GCA_030605515.1 Thermoplasmatota archaeon | reverse complement strand
CTTGCAGATGCAAATGGAGCAAGGCTTACTAGAAATCCAGATGGACTTGCAAAGGCACTTTTAAAAATTAAGGAAGATCACCCAAAAGGAAAACCAATAGGTTCAAAGACAGTAGCTCCACTTTATATTGCAAATCCCTTTAAAAGTCAACAGAGAAGCTCAATTTGGTCAACACATCCTCCAATTGATGAAAGGGTTAAAAGATTACGATCAATGTAAGGCTTATCTAAAACAAAATTTTCTAATTTGATATGTCTGATTGATACATTACATAAGGAATTTTTTTCATTTTGACAAAATTACACGTAATATTTAAATATGAAAAAATAGAAAGTATAACATAGTGAGAGTATGAAAGATGGGAAAAAAATAGCAATGGTAGGGCTGGTGGCCATACTGATTTTGATCAGTATAACATCAATATGCAGTGCAGAACCGCTAGGAGATACAAGTGTAAAAAAAGTGGCTCCTGATACAAGAAAAACCAATGAACCCACACCTGATCCAGTGCCACAAGATAACAAAGGAGAATTGAGCACAGGAGCAGACAGCCAGGGTGGAACTCAACCTCTTTATAACAGTGATAAAAGCGATGGTAGCCAAATTGATTCAACAGAATGTAACGGTTTTCTAAAATACGATGTAAACGGAGACGACTGCGAGGATATATCAGATGTAGTATTCCTAGTATCCTATCTAAATGCTGATGGTAAGGCACCAGACCCAGAGTGTAGAGGAGATATAAACAGTGACAATCGCATTGACGAGGACGATGTCTATGAAATAGTAGAATATATGTTCGGCATATTACCTGATACAACACCTACTATTTTACCTGGTGACGCCAACGCGGATGGAAACATCGACATAGAAGACATTGAATTCCTAGTATCCTATATGTTCAACAATGGACCTGCGGTAGACCCAGTTGGCGGAGATGTAAATAAAGACGGTGAAATAGACATAGCAGACTTAGTTCTCCTATGCAAACTAGTTTTTAGATAAGTATCTACGAGAACAGCCAACACTCAAAAATCGAGAGAAAAGGGACACATATACCCCTCTTTTTCCCCTTTTTTTAATTCATTCCATTACAATTTTTTATTAAATCTGATTTATCAAAAGCTTTTTGTGCTAAAATGCATTCTATGATATAAACTAAGAGTTGGTAAAATATGGTGGAATTAGAGGAGATAAAAGAACATTGGGGTGGAAATATCGATACTATTAAAGGATATTTAAATGAAGAAGCAGATTATCTATTAAATCACACTTGTGAGAAGATACCTTCAGATACTTTATATATACCAGGTTCTGATTTTATTGATAGAGTAGTTATGGATTCAGATAGATCCACTGTTGTATTAAGGAATTTAAAATCAATTTTTAATCATGGACGTCTAGCAGGTACAGGATATCTATCTGTATTACCTGTGGATCAGGGAATTGAACATTCTGCAGCTGCATCATTTACACCTAATCCAATGTATTTTGATCCAGAGAATATTATTAAACTTGCTCTGAAAGGTGGTTGTAATGCTGTAGCCTCTACACTTGGAGTTTTAGGAGCAGTTTCAAGGAAATATGCTCATAAAATCCCTTTTATTGTTAAAATTAATCATAACGAACTGCTTACTTATCCAAACAAATTTGATCAGATCATGTTTGCTGATGTAAAGCAAGCATGGGAAATGGGTGCAGCAGCAATTGGTTGTACAATATATTTTGGTTCATCAGAGTCATCTCGACAGATACAAGAGGTAAGTCAAGCGTTTAAGTATGCTCATGAACTTGGTTTGGCAACTATTTTATGGTGTTACCTTAGAAATCCTGCGTTTAAGATTGATGGAAAGGATTATCATAGTTCTGCAGATCTTACGGGACAAGCAAATCATCTTGGCGTTACAATTGAGGCAGATATCATTAAGCAGAAACTTCCAACGATTAATAGCGGATATGTTGCCTTAAACCGTGATGGAGTAAAATATGGAAAAATGGATGACCGTGCTTATATTGATCTTTGTTCAGATCATCCAATAGATCTCACACGATATCAAATCGCTAATTGTTATATGGGTAGAATCGGTCTTATTAACTCAGGTGGAGCTTCTGGAGCTGATGACTTTGCTCAGGCGGTAAGAACTGCAGTAATTAATAAAAGAGCCGGTGGAACCGGGCTCATATCAGGTAGAAAAGCTTTTCAAAGACCAATTGAGGAAGGGGTCAAACTTCTGAATGCAATTCAGGATGTATATCTCTGTAAGGATGTAACTATTGCGTAGTTACTTCTTTTTATTTTTTATAGAAATTTAGGCATTCCAAAATTTATATATAGTAGCTCGGTACATAGTAATATTTAGGTATGCCTAAAAATGGGTTTGGTGGAATAAATGGATAAAAAGATGATACCGCTAACGCATCTATCTCAAAATAAAAAAGCAAGAATAATAGGTTTAGACGGTGGACATGGGTTTCAAAGAAAACTACGAGTCATGGGAATCAGAGAAAACCAGATCGTTACCATTGTTTCACGGCAACCATTTCGAGGTCCACTTACAGTAACTGTGGGCGGCTGTCAGATGACCATGGGTAGAGGTATGGCAAATAAAATCCTTGTTGAGGAAATATAATGAAAAAGATTGTTTTGATGGGAAATCCAAACGTTGGGAAAAGCGTTGTGTTTTCTAGACTTACCGGCGCAAATGTTATCGCGTCTAACTACCCAGGGACCACTGTAGATTTTTCAAAAGGAAAAATGAGAGTAGATGGAAAACACGTTGAAATCATTGACGCGCCAGGTACATATTCACTTGAGCCATCAAACAAAGCAGAAGAAGTAGCTGCTAAAATGCTAAAGGAAGCCGATGTCGTTATCAATGTTGTTGACACGACAAATCTTGAGAGGAATCTGTATCTGACATTGGAACTTCTAGAGCAAAACATCCCTGTCATTATAGCGTTAAACATATGGGATGAAGCAAAGCATCTTGGCATACACATCGATGAAAAACAGTTGGAAAAATTATTAGAGGTTCCAGTTGTCCCAACCGTCGCACTGACTGGCGAAGGCATCAAAGTACTGGTTTCAAAGATAAAAAAAGCACGGTCCAATGATAAAATCCAGCCGACAAGTGATGAAGGACGATGGATAGAGATTGGGTCCATCATAAAAAAGGTTGAGAATGTTGAACATCGACACCATACAATTAGAGATAGAATATCTGATTTGACGATTAGACCAATTACTGGACTGCCCATCGCAATTGGTATCATTTTTTTGGCATTTTGGGTTGTACGGTTCATCGGAGAAAATCTCATTGGTTATGTGTTTGAGCCAATTTTTGAAGAGTTGTACAGGCCAGTTATTACAGAATTGAGTAACATATTAGGTGATGGATTTATTCACAATCTTCTCATCGGTACATATGGAGTTGAAATTGATTTCGTTGAATCCATGGGAATGCTGACTACAGGGCTTTTTGTGCCGATTGGTATGGTGTTACCATATATTATCGCGTTTTATTTCATGCTGTCAATCCTTGAAGACACTGGCTATATGCCGCGGCTTGCCACATTAGTGGATAATATCTTTCATAAGCTTGGTATGCATGGCCATGGGATCATCCCGATGTTTCTTGGTCTTGGTTGCAACGTTCCAGGTGCGCTTTCGACAAGAACACTGGAAACAAGGAAACAACGGTTTATTTCAGCAACATTACTGGCTATTGCGGTGCCCTGTATGGCACAGACCGCCATGGTCTTTGGAATACTTGGACCATATGGAATTTACTATATCGGGTTAGTGTTTCTCACCCTTGCAACTCTCTACATTGTGATGGGACTGATACTGAACAAATTTATTAAAGGAGAAAGTCCTGAAATCTTCCTTGAGATTCCCTCATATCGTCGTCCAAGTGTAAAAGCCGTATTAAAGAAAACATGGATGCGTGTTCGCTGGTTTTTAAAAGAAGCTATACCGTTTTTGTTCATTGGTGTCTTAATCATCAACATTCTTTATTCGGTTGGGTTTCTTCAATGGCTGGGGACTGTTCTTGCACCCGTCATGGAAGGGATGTTTGGATTGCCAGGTGAGGCAAGCATCTCATTGGCGATTGGATTCCTAAGAAAAGATCTCGCTGTTGGCATGTTGCTTCCTTTGGGTATGAGTGGATTACAACTCATAATCGCTGCAACAATGCTCACGATATATTTCCCCTGTGTTGCCACATTCGCCGTACTTGTGAAAGAACTTGGAGTGAAAGACATGATTAAATCCACGGCGATCATGATTGCTACTGCCGTTATTGTTGGATTCATCCTTCGCGTAATTTTATTGGGGGTATGACATTTGAGAAAGAAAACAATCGAGGATTATGTGGAACTCGTGTATGATTTACAGAAGGGAAAAAAACGGGTTCATACCAATGATATAGCTTCTGCATTAAAGATAAATCCTGCGAGTGTTACCGAGATATTTCAGAAATTAAATGAGGAAGGATATGTAAACTATGAAAAGTACAGTGGTGCAACTTTAACTGAGAAGGGGAAAAAGGTTGCTAAAGCGACGAAAAAGAGGCACGACATATTGACAGAGTTTCTACTACTTTTAGGGGTTGATAAAAAAACAGCTGAGGAGGATGCTTGTGAGATGGAACATATTCTACAGCCGAGTACTATGGATACTGTTATAAAGTTCGTTGAAATCGTTAAACATTGTCAAATTACCCCATATTGGTTGGAACGTTTGAAGAGGTATGTTAAAACCGGTAAACTTTCTAAATGCCCTCCAGAGCTAGTTGACGCGTGTCTAAAACATGCAACAACATCAAAATAATATGACGGATCTGCTGGGATTTAGATTTTTCTTAAGATCTACACTGTAGATAAGAAATTGTTTTTTGCGATTATCTACAATTGAGTTATTTCAAGATTTTTCCAGTTTCAATATGCCAAAGATATAAGTCCAACTTAGCTAACGTGATATTCGTTTCTTTAGCAATATCCTTTATAGGATTTTTCAATTTCCAAATATTTTCTTTTTATAAGAGTCTTTGATCTTTCAATTAAGTTATGAGTTACAAGAACATCAACTATGCAAGAATCAATGTTCTAATCATTATGCATAATGCAATTATTGAAACAAGAGAGATAGGGTTTATCGCATCCATTACCTTATGTCTCTAAGATATTTTAGTGTTATATTTTGCTAGAATAGGTTTTTCTATGTTTAATGGATCGATAGATAAATTTTTCTTAATAGTTTCATATGCATGACTAAAATGTTTTTCTGTGACTTTTGCATCTTTGTTTTTGCCGGATTTGAATTCTCTCATTGCATCCATTCCTGCTTCTTGACATATTGCAGCAATATCTGCACCAGTCCAGCCATCAGTTTTATCGGTCCAGCTCCCTAAGTTAATATTTTTGTCTAATGGCATTGTTCTGGTATGAACCTTGAAAATTTCAACTCTTGATTGTTTATCGGGGATTGGTGTTTCTATTTTCAATCCAATTCTTCCAGGTCTGAGAAGTGCTTCATCGACTAATTCAGGTCTGTTTGTCGCAGCAATTATTGCAACCTTTTCAAGGTCTTCTATACCATCAAGTTCAGTAAGTAGTTGATTTACCATTCTCTCTGTTGAATCAGTAAGACAGCTACCACGAACCTTTGAAATACTATCGAATTCATCAAAGAAAATAATCGATGGTGCTACCTGCCTTGCTTTTTTGAAAATATCACGTACATGTTTTTCTGATTCACCAACCCATTTTGAAACTAGTTCTGGTCCTTTTACCGCAATGAAGTTTGCATCAGCCTCATTTGCAACAGCTTTGGCAATTAGTGTTTTTCCAGTTCCCGGCAATCCATGGAGCAATATTCCCTTTGCCGGCGTTATACCAAATTTCTTAAACGATTCAGGATCTTTCAATGGCCATTCAACAGCTTCTTTTATTTTTTGTTTTACATCATCAAGTCCACCTATGTCACTCCATTTAACTTTTGGTTTTTGTATTAAAACCTCGCGCATAGCCGAAGGTTCAACCATTTTTAGGGCCTCAGTAAAGTTCTTCATTGCTACCTTCATTTTTTCAAGAAGAGAAGTCGGTACTGTATCTTCAAAAGTTTTAAATTCTGACATGTGAGGTTTAAGTGCTTTCATCGCTGCTTCTTTACACAAGATTTCAAGATCTGCCCCTGTATATCCTAGTGTTTTTTCCGAAAGTTTCTCTAAATTTACATCATCTGCAAGAGGCATACTCCTAGAGTGAATCTGTAAAATCTCTTTTCGTCCTTGTCTATCCGGTGGGTTAATTTTAAGTTCTCGATCAAAACGTCCTGGTCTTCGCAGTGCTGGATCAAGATCATCAGGCCTATTTGTCGCAGCCATTACAACAACTTGGCCCCTACCATTCAGACCATCCATAAGGGCAAGTAATTGTGAGACAAGTCTTTTTTCAAGTTCTCCTTTTATATCTTCTCGTTTTGGAGCAATAGAATCGATTTCATCTATGAAAATTATAGAAGGTGCGTTTTTATTTGCTTCATCAAATATATCTCTAAGTTGCCTTTCGGTTTCACCATAATATTTATTTAAAAGTTCAGGTCCTGCAATAGAGTAAAAATTTGATTCTGTTTCAGATGCAACAGCTTTTGCAAGTAATGTTTTTCCAGTTCCGGGTGGTCCTGAAATCAATACTCCTTTTGGTGCACCAATACCCAATCTTCGGAAAACCTCAGGATAACGCATTGGTGTTTCTATCATTTCACGTATCATTTCAGTTTCTTTTTGTAAGCCACCAATGTCTTCATAAGTAATTTCTGGTATTCTTGTTGGTGTATCTTTAACTGTTTTGCTTGCAATATTTATTTTTGTTTCATGTGTTATTTTAATAATTTTATTTGCAGGTGAAACTGACGTAATCATGTAATATAACTGTGTGCCCATTACATCAACTGCTATCTTTTGATTTTTAATCAAAGGGCGATCAATAAGTTTGTTATGAAAATAAGATGTTGGATCATCGCTAAACCTAACTTCTTGTAATGGAGAAAGTGTTACCGATTTTGCTTCATTCCATTTTGCAACAGAGATGGTTACATCTTCGCCAATGGACGTACCTGCTGTAAATCGTATAATACCATCCATTCTAATGATATTTTGTTCATCATCTTCAGGTCGTCCCCTCCAAACAGTTGCTACTGCTTTACTTTTACCTTGAATTTCAATTATATCTCCTGCATTTATTCCAAATTTGTTCATGATGTCATCAGGAATTCTTGCAATTCCTTTATCTACATCTATTTGTAAGGCTTCTGCTACTGCCAGCTTTATTTGATTATTATTTTTTTTATCATCATTCATTTCTATCACCTAATATTTATCAATTAAATCTAAAAAATATAAGAAAAGGTCTAATTGACTTTGATAGACCTTCCATTTTTATGGGACTTTACTTTTGGCATTCTAAGTTCTAAAACACCGTTTGCATATGTTGCTTTGATTTTGTTAGGATCAACGTTTTCTGGTAGTGACATGTTTCTGTAGTATCCGCCGTATCTTCTTTCAAGACGATATATGCCATGTTTTTTGTCTTCTTCTTTGAATTCGTCTTTTTTCTCTACCCTTATCTCTAGTGAGTCCTTTTCGAGGTTTATGTTGATGTCTTCTTTTTGTACTCCAGGTATTTCTATAGTTGCCAGGACGTCTTTGTCGGTTTCCCACATATCTGCAATTGGTTGTTTGTAATTATTGCATACAATTTCACTTTCAGTGTGACTTGGTAGCACCTCTCTATATCTGTATGTTCCAAATGGTTGAAAACCTGCAAATCCTTCAAACAGTTTATCCGTTTCTTCTTGCATTCTTCGCATTTGGTCCCTAATATTCCAGTTACTATCCATGGTTTTTTTCCTCCATTTGTTAGTTTATTTTTTGTTTTGTTAACTTTAAGCTAACGAATTGTATGTATGTAAGCTCTAATTTAAATAGTTTTTGGTTTTGATAATTTAAAATTGACAAAATTAGGCATTTGTTAGAAAAATATAAATAATCGAAACAACTTATATAATATTGATGGCAATTAGAATTCTTATTAAAAGAGTAGATACACCGCCAACAGGCAGCCTAAAAGATGATATAGATTTTGTTTGTAAATCCTTTGGATATTTTTCCCAGAGAGATAAACAAGATACTGCTGGGAAAATATTTAGAGTACTTGTCAGAGAAACATGCAGATCAGAGGGGCTTACTAGCGATCAAATAGCAGGACAATTAGAACTTACAAGAGGAGCAATTGTTCATCATCTAAATAGTTTTATAGACGCGGGGATTGTAATAAGACAAAGAAATCTGTATAGACTCAGAAACAAATGCCTTCAAAAAAGTATTGAAGAAGTAAAAGAGGACATAGATAGAATATTTGCTGAAATGTTAAAAATTGCAAATGAAATAGATAATCAACTTGGTAACTTCTATAGATAAAAAATAACCATTTTATTAAGAAATTGAAATTGTTTTTAAGATAAGAACTGTAGACCATATGTGTTTTTTCATATTTGTTTACTTTCACTATTGTTTATTATTTCTAACGAACATGAATAAAAGTAAAGAACATACTGTGAGGATTAAGGCAAACAAAAATGTTGCTTCAGGGGATATTTTATCCCATATAATTCCAGCAATTAATCCACCTGGGAGAGCAACAAGTCCAATTGCTGTATGAAATGTTCCTAGTGCTGTTGCTTTTAATTCAGGTGGTGACAGATCTGCAACAAATGCACGTTGTACGCCATCAATCATTGCATAAAATACCCCATATATTACAAAAACAACTAGTATTGCATAAAACTGAGATGTAAATATAAGACCAATAGCGGTTACAGCAAAAAGCATATATCCCATTATGAGAACAGGTTTCCTACCGATTTTATCGGAGAGTATTCCTGATGGGATAATGAACAGAGTATAAACAATAAAAAATAGGATATAAAGGAAGATTGCTGTGTCATTACCAAGGCCGATGTTTCGTGCTTTTAACAATATAAACGCATAGCCAAAATGTCCGAATGTAAAAACAGTTGAAACTAAGATGAAAAGTTTTAAATTACGAGGTAAGGCTTTTAGACTGACTTTAAATGATGTGGTTTTCCTATTCTTTTTTTCACCAGTTTTATTTTTTTCTTTTAAAAACAATATAAATATGACAGCTATTGCACCAGGTATTACCGCTATTAGAAATATTTTTGTAAATCCAAGTAATGGTAATAGTAAGAAAGCAAGGACTGCGCCAGATATAGATCCAATGCCATCCATTGCACGATGAAAACCATATGTTTTGCCTCTTATTGATGAGTCAGCTGATTCAGCAATAATTGCATCACGAGGAGCTGTACGAATTCCTTTTCCAACTCGTTCAAATACTCTTACAAATAAGATAAAAGGCCAGGAAGTAGCAAAAGCAAACATGGGTTTTGCAATGGTTGATAAACTATATCCTGCTAGAACAAATGGTTTTCGTTTTTTTATTTTATCAGACCAATAC
>JAUWIE010000043.1 GCA_030605515.1 Thermoplasmatota archaeon | reverse complement strand
AGTACTAAGAACATGATAAAATTTATGAAAATATTCAATGTAAATAATGGTTATATCATTTCAAAAGATACAGAAAAAACAGTTAATATTGACAATAAAAAAATAAACATTATACCTGCATATCAATACTTACTAAAAAAGTAAAATATTGATGTTTTCATACAAAATGGTATTGTATATATGGGGAGATACGTAACCGATAGTTATATAAATCATTGTAATTATTATGGAAAAACATGTCAAAAATTACAACGAATTATATAATGAATCTTTTATTTGAAAACGATATCTTTTATTTTCAACCCAAACAGCTTTCTGTCCTCTTAGGAATTAACATGAACAAAATCTATGATATCATCCATAAATTAAAAAATCACAAAGTCATCTATGAAATAGAAAACGGAAAATATCTTGTAACCGGTTACGATAAAAAACGAATCCTTTCCAACCCTTATTACATTGCCACAAACTGCGTTGTACCATCCTATGTTAGTTATTGGTCTATGTTGAACTACTACGGTTTTACAGAACAAGTCCCTCGAATTATCCTTGTTGCCACAACTAAACAAAAAAAAGAGATACATTTTGACCATTATCTTTTCAAATACGTACACATTAAAAAAGAGAAGTTATATGGATATACAAAAGAAGTAATCGACAGTTTGCCAATGTTTCTTGCAGAAAAAGAAAAAACCCTCATCGATAGCATTGATTTACCTCAGTACGCTGGCGGCATCAAAGAAGTTGCAAAATGTATTAGCAATGCAATTGATTCCATTAATAAAAAGAAACTCATTGGCTACGCCAGGAGATTCCCGAATCGAAGCATGATATCAAGGCTAGGATATTTATTTGAACAAAATGGTGTTGATCTTAAAGAATTGTCTAAGTTCAAATCTATATCGTTTGTTTTATTGAATCAAAAAAAACCGAGAAGCAACACATGGAATAAAAAATGGTCTATCAATGTCAATGAGGATGTATAAGTATGATTACGAGACGACAACTTCAGAGTTATTCTGCAAAAGTAGGGGTACCAATGCAAACCATTGAGCGGGATTACATTCAAACAGTATTCCTCTACGAGTTATATAAACAGAGCAATACTTTTTTCTTTAAAGGTGGAACCTGTCTCCGTATGGGATACAAACTGAACAGATATTCAGAAGACCTTGATTTCAACTACAACGATCCTCCTGAAAACGGTATCAAAGTTCTTAATAGCATATCTGCTCGTCTCAATGACTTTAGTATAGAAAGCCAAATAAAAAAAGTCAGTTTTTCCATGTCAGGATTTACTACTAGATTGCGTTATAAGGGGCCATTATACAATGGTACTGAACGTTCTCTAGGGGCTATTAAAATTGATGTCAGCTGCAGAAAAGAACAAGTGGAAACGACAACACAACCTTATCATCCAGTCTACGATGACTGTCCCTCATTCGTTATGCGATGTTTAACCCTAGATCACCTATTTGCAGAGAAAATCAGAGCTTTACTAATCCGAAATAAACCACGTGATTTGTACGATGTTTGGTTTCTTAGTGCCGACATGGCCTTTGATCGTATGTTAATCAACGAAAAACTTAAACTCTACAATCTGTCTATAAAAGATATTGATATTGATCGCGTTTTTTCTTCTATAGAAAAAGATTGGAAGCAGGATATTCAACCGTTGCTTGGATTTGTACCCGATATCCATGAAATAAAACTAGTAGTAAGAAATAAATTGTATGAATTGCAGCACTGAAAATATTCTTCACTAAGTTTTTGAGAGCCTTTTCTTCATGTTTCCTACAAAAATAAAAGATATTTTCAATTCTTGAATCAATTTTAACAATAATTATGGAAGAACCCGGGCAACAAATCAAACTTTCTGATCTTGCAGGCGAACTTGGAATATCAAGACAGACTCTCTCTCCAGCTATCTCTGCTATCTTGAAGAATCATTTCTTATCAAAAAACTTTATAATTATTCTAAAAACAAAAGAAAAATTGAACGAAAACTCAAGAAATAAAGCACGAGACTTACATGATATTTATCACCTTCTAAAAATACAAACAAAAATAGAAGTTGATGTCGTTAATAAAAAACTTGGTTATTACGACCTTTCATTTGATAGACTTTCGTTTCTAAATCATTGTAAAAATTTAAAGAAAAACTGGAATAATGAATTAAAGAGCCTTATGGAAACTGTAATGCCTTTTGATGAAATTTTTTCATATGTAAAAGATTCAACAAAACAAGTTAATGGATGAATAAAAGATAATATTTCTTGAAAGTATAGGGGGGCTTGTTATTTAGTCAAGAAACATCTGTTTTTCACTGTTTTTCCTACAAAAGTAAAAAAAACACCTCGTTTTTGGCATTTTGTAGGAATTTCTTGGAGTGGGGCTTTATGTCATCATAATTAATTTCTTTTATTGGAGTTGAAAAAAAATGAATAAAGAAAAAGGTTGGATTCAAGCTGGTACAACTTTAGATATCAGTAAAGCCACCTGCATATCTAGGTGCGAAAAAGGTACTTATAGCATCTATAATATCAAACCATTACTTGGGGGTCGGGAATTTGAGTAAATCATTTGACCATACAGTATCATTTGAAAATGCCTGTGCTGCAAGGGAGATAGGGTTAGAAGATATACTAACTCGTCATCAACCAGAAAACGAGCTAATCAGCAGAAAGTTTCAATTTACAGATTTCCATCCAGTTGATTATTTATCATTTATTAAACCTCATATGTCTGATGATTTGATATCCTCTCAAAATTATGATGAAATAAAAAACCTTGCAAGTCAGTTTACAGGAGGTTTGACAAGTTTCTTTGGGTTTGAATCTCATCTTAGTAAATCAGATGCTCGTTTAGATTATCTTATTGCAGTATCTTCACAGAAAGGCGAACGTGAAGCACTTCTAAATCTTATAAAAAATGGAAGTTTACCAGATAAATTCTTAAATAAACAAGAATGGCAAAATGTTGGAATTTTTACTGAAAAATGGGCAGATCCAAGTTCAATTCTATATACCAATATACTTGGTCTTTGGTTAGAGTTTGATACATCAGAGAAATATAATGAAGCACTAGTCCCAAGTATATTCCTACAAACGATACCACTAAGAGGCGATAATTCAGAAGATATTGAAAAATGTAAATGGGTTACTCGAATTGCAATACCAATGCTTACGGGACGTATGGTTTCTGAGAAACTAGAAAAAAAATTTTTAAATATCCTTGAAAAACTACCCAAAGGAGCATCGGTATTTCATATAGCATCTATGTTATCCAGGAATACAGAAGGAATGCGTCTTGTAATTAAAAGAATAAATCCTAAGGATGTTGTATCATACCTAGAATCAATTGGATGGGCTGATGAGGATAATGGACTAAGAGATCTTTTGAAGGAGATAAAGAAATATTCAAATTGTATCAGACTTCATATAAATATCAGCGATCAAGTCGATCCAGAAATAGGTCTTGAATGTTTCATTTCACCAGATCAATATCACAAAGGACAGGGATGGAATGAGTTCTTTAATCACCTCGTTGAAAAGGGTATGTGTCTACCAAACATGAAATCAGCATTACTTGACTTTCCAGGTGTTACACAAGAAGATCCAAGCAATGAATTTAATTTTGAATCATATCTACCATCTGTTAAACTAACGGATAATGCTTTTTCAAAGGCTATTGTTAGATATATCAGTCATGTAAAAATATCATACAAACCAGGAAGCCCAATTAAGGCAAAAGCATATACCGGAGTAAGACTGTTTGGATATAAACAATAGACTAAATAAAAAAAATTATTACAAAATCATACTATTATTTAAAAATAAAGAGGTATTATTGAAATATGAGATTTGCAATTCTTGGGCATCTTATTAATAAAAATGATATCAATGACATACCAAAAAAATGGATTAAAAACGATATAATTTTATCACCAGAAGCTAATATCAACGAGACGAAAGGTCATATCATTGGAATTAAACTTACTGCAAAAGACATAATGAGTTTACCACAAAACCAAGTGAGGGAGATAATCCTCAACGCTGCTGTTTATGCGCAAAACGAACTAGATGTAGAATTAATTCAACTTGGAGCTCTTACAACATCAGTAACTAACGGCGGGGAATGGCTCCTAGGTCAAAAAGAGTTTAAAGGATTTGTTAATCATGGAGATAGTTATACTGCTGTAGTTACATGTCATGCTGTTCATAAAGCATTAGAAAAATTTGAAAAAAAACCATCTGATTTATCAATTGCAATAGTAGGTGCATATGGAATTATTGGTGAGGCAGTATCAAAAATTCTAGTTCCTCAGTTTAAACATTCGATATTAATTGGAAGGCGAGAAGAAAAATTATTAGAGTTAGAAATAAAAATTAAAGGAAATTTTGAAACAACTATTGATTTGAAAACAAAAGAAGCAGATGTAATTATCACGGCTACCAATCACCCAAAGGCATTGCTAGATTCGCAACATTTAAATAAAAATACAATAGTCATTGATGTATCTCAACCACCAAATCTTTCATACGAAGTTTGTAAAAAACGAAAGGATGTGATACGAATTGACGGTGGATATGTTGATTTTCCTCCAAAATATCATCTTCCAATTCCTGGTATGCCACTAGGGAAAAATTTTGCTTGCATAGTTGAAGTAATAATGCAAGCATTAGAAAATGAAAGAGAAAACCATGTAGGATCAGTAGATATCAATCATTTGAGAAAAACAGAAAAATGGGGAGAAAAATACGGGTTTACTTTGAATGAATTAACAAATTTTGGAAAACCAATTTGAAAAGAATTAGTTCTCATTATTTGAAAATATTGATGTGTTAAAAGACATATTTACAAAATTTAAACCATTTTTAGGAGAATATGTTGATTCCCCACCAACATAAAAAACAATAAAAGGTTTATCTTTGAAATAATCTAATACATGTTCACGAGCTTGATAAATTTTATCACCCATTGTAATAAGGCGAGTTGTACAAGATGAAATTAATCCAAAAGAAGGAGAACTTGGACATGATTTTAAGTTATCATCGATAGTTTTTATTAAATTCCTCCCATCAATTGTTAAAACAGATCCTTCAGGATCTTTTGAGCGAATTGTTGTAATTAAATTTTCACCTAAAATTACTGCTATTACTCTCGGAGCAAACTCGTCACTATTTTTATCAATCCTAAAACCAAGAGGAAAATGATATGCGATATTATACCACGTTTTATCATTTAAGAAGTCTTCAGACCAACTCATTAATTTCAATAGTTCAGAAGCTGCAGGTTTGTTATTGATTTCTTGAATACTTCGTCCATCTCTACTAATTTTAGTAATTCTGAAATTAACATCTGATTTTTTCATGTTATGCGTAGTTAAGACATCAAGATCAAAATCAGTTTTAATACCAAGCGATACAGCAGATGTTTTTAAAACTCTATTATTAAAAAATTGATAATTCTCAAGACCTGATCCATCATCATAAGTTCCTCCACCAAGCATATAATAATCAGGTAGATATTTAATCATTTCTTCAACTACTTCATCATCCCTTGCAGCACCCTTTTGAAGGACATATTGAGAAAAACCTAATAATTTATTCATAACAGGTGCTATTCCGGATCTGATGACTTTTCTTCGCCCCATACCTTTAATATCAGGTATTTCACCAGCTGAAATTAAATTTAATAAAAATTTATTATTGTATGTACTATTTTCTGATCCTTTAGTTATCATTTTTACACATTGTCTAGCGGCTTTCTTTGGATTTCTCTTTGTGTTCTTCCCATAACCAATTGCAACATCCATTTTATTAGACGAAACAGCAAGAGCAGTACATCCATGAACATAACAACCATAATTATTCATAAAGCCAGTAACAGTACCACCAATTAGTGGAGTGTTTTCTGGTAAAACATCATAAACACCATTTAACAACTCTTGGAACCCGCCATGATCTTTATAATGGATCGTAGAAAACAACACAAAAAAGTTTGGAGGCGTACTAAGTTTCTGGATTGTAGATCTCGCTACTTCTTTCCCTGCTTCTCTTGCATTCCATGCTCTGGACATCCCAACAGCGGCTTCCAATTTCTCTTTAGTCATATTTATTTAATTTTTTCCTGTATCCTAGGCAGTGACAACTTCCTCAGTTGTCTCTTTACCTTCAGATAACCCTTCACTTTCACTCTCAGTCTTTGGCTTATCTTTTTCATCCATAATATTTTGTATTTCCCTACGAGCATTCTCCATTTCAACCTCGATAAGACCCTTATTCGCTAACGAAGGAATAATAGCTACAAGCGCGTTCTCGGTGTCGGGAAAGACAAAAAATAATGCTTCATAATCCTGCAGACGAAACTCCATCTCTCCAAGACCTGCTGAGGAATACTCCCGTATCACAACGAACACGTCATCCATAGCACGCTTAATTATATCCCATATTTGATTTACCTCGGGTTTAAAACCATCACCAGACGGCATCACACTAATCATGTTTTGACGTGCAACCATACAAGCAAGAATATCATCAAATTTCATTAAATCATCCAATACATTTGCTATAGGGTCATCTCTCATCTCAAATCACTGCTCCTTACTAACAAGTAACATAAATTTGTTTATAAAGGCTTTCGTTGTAAATGTTGTTATAATAACAATAGTTATATTTCAATCAGCTAGATTATATCTTTATCCTGAGAAAATTGATCTTTTAACTGCAGTAAACAATACATATGTCGGTATCTGTTGCTTCATCCTCATCTTTTACCATAAGCTTTCGAGCGGGAGGTAAAATTAAATGTCTTAACTTAACTACATGTATACTAACAGGGGTTCAGTCCAATGTTATTAACAATAAAAAAATGAGGTTAAAAAAAATTAAAATTGTGTAATAACATTTATATATATATCTATTATTTATTTTGTTATATATGAATGATTTGTTTAAAAAAACAATATCACTTGCAGTAATAGTATCGATCCTTGGAACTAACATTATCGCCATTTCAGGTGAATCGACAAGCAATAATATTCAATTAACCAAAAAACCCGTATTTTATAAGGATCTTCTTTTTGATTTATTCATAAGATTAATGATGAAACTTAGTCATATGCCTTCATTATCCACCTGTATCGTTAAAAATAATGAAGTGGTTTGGGCTAAAGGCTATGGATTATATGATATTGAAAATGGTAAAAAAACTACTGAGGATACTATGTATATTATCGCTTCTATTTCAAAGACAATTACTGCAACAGCTCTGATGCAACTATATGATCAAGGACTTTTTAATCTTGATGATAATGTCAGTGAGTATTTATCATTTGATCTTAAAAACCCGAATCATCCAGATGTAAATATCACGTTTCGGATGCTTTTGGCACATCAATCAAGTTTAGCAGAAGACCCAGAAGAATTTTATCAATATTTTACTACGGGAGACTGTCAAATTCCCTTATATCCTTGGCTTGAAACTTATTTAATACCTGGTGGAAATAATTATACTTCTAAGATTTGGTCTAATGATCACCCTGGAGAGAAAACTCATTATTCAAATGTTGGATATACTTTGATAGGGTATCTAGTAGAGTGTATCTCAAATAAACCGTTTGACCAATATTGCATAGACAATATTTTTATCCCTCTTGGAATGCTTAATACGAGTTATCGTCTTTCAGATCTTGATGTTGATCAGATTGCTATTCCATACAAATTTTCCTTTGGGAAATATATTCCATATGAACATTATGGATTTATCGATTATCCTGCAGGAAGCGTGAGAACATCTGTTACAGAGTTATCACATTTCTTGATCGCTCATTTAAATAGGGGATTGTATCATGATGTTCAAATTCTTAATGAAAGTACAATTGAATTAATGCATACTGTTCAATATCATGATAATAAAGTTGCGGCATCTGAATATGGCCTTGGTTGGCAGATATGGGAAAAACGTGGAGTAACTTTCTCAGGTCATGAGGGCGGAGACATTGGTACTTTAACATCCATGAAGATTCGCGATTATGATAATGTATCAGTAATATGTTTTACAAATGTGGGGGGCTTGCTTCCATATATAGTTCTAAATTTTATTGTACGCGTGTTGTTCACAAAGGCAGATAGACTTTGAGGGATTTTATGTCACTAATTGGAGAAAAATCTGTTTCAATAATGAAATCAATGTTTCACATACACTACCTTTTTTCAAGATATTGATTTAATATATTATTTGGACTTGTAAGCAAAGCATCGTTTAATACTGATTTCATTTTCAACAAAAAAACGGTGCTAAACATAACTTTTTTATCGAGTCCAGCAGACGGTGTGATATCAATTATCATGATTTGTTAATCTTTTCGATCCGTACTTCTGATAATTTCATTAACAGAATAAAAAAATCTTTCAGATTTTTCTAGTGCATCTTTTGCTTCTTTCTCATCCATAATTGACTTTTCAAGACCATAAAAAGATTCATGTCGTTCTAATCGATAAGTATCAAGCCAATTTATTCTATCTTGTCCCAAGGTTGTTACATAATTGTCTCTAAGATATGCAACAACGCATGCATGACTCTTTTCAATAATTCCATCGTTAAATAATATCGCCCGAGATGCCTGAAACATACAAGTATAAGAGGATACAATAGATTCTTCATAAAATTCATTATTAAAGAGATCTTCTGCTCTTTCTCTCTTAAGTCCTGCCATTTCCAATGCCTTCCTCATTTTCAGTTTGTCAGGTTTTGTCAGGTTTGGTTTTTCTGAGTAATCGTTTTTTGAAACAATCATTTGTTCTCATTCTATCACGGGTTTTGTTCCATATAATACAATTCCATCAAGGATTACATCAAGATAGAATGCTCTATTTTTTTTCGCTTGATTTGACCACTGGGCTGGGGTAAAATTTACAATGTTTACATCTATTTCGAGAAGTTTAGCAAGCTTTGCTGTAGGTTTATTTTTTCCAAGAGAAATTGTAAGTATATCTACATCACTTTCTTCATTATTTTCGGCTTTTGCATAACTTCCAAAAAGAATGATGGAAGTTACTGTATCCATTTGATTTATAAGAAAATCAGTTATTTTTTTTTCTTGTAACCAAGAGAGGTTGTAGGATATTTTCAAGTGACGAAAAGCTGGATTTTCAATATTTGCTTTATATAGGATTCTATTCTTATCTTCAACTTTAGTCAATAATACATCTTCCACTAAAGGAGTTAGAGCTCTTTTCACAGTCATTGGATCCATTTTTAAGATTCTAGCAGCTTCTCGTAAATAATAGCTTGAATGAGGATTTTTAATGAATAATTCTAAAACTTTAAGTTGTGTGATTTTTTGATACAACTGTATCATATTTTCATACATATATTTCCAGTTTATATATCTTTTTGTATCTGTGAAATATGATAATCTAGCAGTTCAACTTAATCAGTGAGTAAAAAAATTGGTGTTTCGTCACCTGAATTCTCTCCTGCTAAAACCTACCCGGTTACGCCTGATTTTATCATCCAAAATCCGGGGCCTAACAACTACATCAGTCGCTTTCATTATCCAAGACTCAACACTTGTTCAGTATTTGGTACCTATGCATCATCTCTTGAGATCTGAGTATTGAACAAGGAAAAGACCTGAGCATTGAACTAGGAAAGCCCCGAAAATTGGAAAAAAGTATGCCTTAAAAAATGGACAAGGGCATGCCGCAAATACTGGAAAAAATTTATGCCGCACATTCTGAACAACATATTATATAAGATGAGCATATATGCCGCAGAAACTAAACAGAGCTGGACGTGTTTTTATGACGCAAATCCTGGACGAAAGTGTGGTAGGATTTTAAGAGGGTAGTTTACAGGAGGTAACATTGTACTGTAAGCCGCGGATTTTGAACAGCGCTATATTGATGTTTATACCTCAAATTTTGGACAAGGCTGAAAAGATTCAGCTTTATATACTGATTACTCTGTTGGTGGTTTGCCATTAAGTGTTTGCAGTGATGATCTGAACAATGATGGTTACAATGATGATAGTGATTACCGAGGATGGATGATTGATATTTCAATGGATAAAGTTGATGGAGTCTCATAAGAAGTTGGTGACATTGATGGGGATGTTTGATGTTTCTCTGAGAAAAAGTGTTGATGACAATGATGATGGGAATGATGATGGGGCAATTTATAAGGGGAGATGTACTTGAGTTTTGGACAAGGATAGAATTGGCTGGGTTTGGGATAATATAATTCTCTATTATTTTTCTAATTAGAGGTATAGTTGTAAAAAAATATATATTGAAGTTATATGTTTAAGTAGTCGATATAGATGAAATTAAGTGAAAATATTAAAGATAAGAAACCTAAATATATGATAATTATTTCATTTTTTTTAGCCTTCATCATAATTTTATCTTTTATGGGCTGGAGCATATTGACATCTGAAAATGAATTGAAACTAATCGTTATGAATTCTTATGATAAAAAATCTGCAATTTCACTTTATATTCTAAAAAAGGACTCTTCATGGTCAACAGGCGAAGGTTTTTTATATACAAGTTTTTCAGATGCTCTAGAATATGGAGATAGCTATGCATATCATGTTAAATTTGATAAAACTCATAAAATTATTGGTATTCGCCTCGAAGCTTATCTATATGATGATTATTTATTTGGAAATATTAGCCATTCAAATGCCATTGCAAGCACAGTTTATTATTTCACAGAAAATAATCATTATGATTTATTAGCAGTTATTGATTCAACAGGCGAAAATATAACAATTTCGAAAATTCCAGAGCCAAAATTTGTTGTAAATGCACCCATTGATTAAAAATGAAGCAACAATGCATCTATCTTTTATTTGCCCTATCATACAAATAATAGCTCATTAGTACTAAATATTAGAAAAACTGCTCATAGAATAAATTTTAAATGAATACAATAAAGTTTAGATTGTTACATTACTAATGAAATATAATAAAGTTTAAATTGTGGCATTCTAATGAATTAAATATTAGAAAAACTGCCATATAACCTCCATACAACAAAATTTAAATAGTCACATTACTAATAAATATATAATATAAAAATGTAATGATATATTAATGTTATTAGAAAACCTTAAGTAACGCTAATTAATATTCATGCACTATAAGTATCTATAAAATAATAGATACAAAGGAGGTATAAAGAAAAAATGAATAAAAAACTTAAGATAGGAGCAATTGCGATTGTAGTAGCATTGTGTTTCGTTGCTACAGCGACAGTAAGTGCAATACATATGGGACAACCAGTAGGTCCAGTGGAAAAAGTAAGCTTACAAATGATGGAGAATACTGTTCCTTCAAAACCTGCGACACCTGAGCCACAGTTTGAAGGATATCTTAACAGCGGAGAAGAAGGAACTTTTATAACACGGACAACTTGTGCAGACCCAATTAGGTTTACATGGAATTGGGGCAATGGTGTGGTTACAATATCTGAACCAGTAGAATCTGGGGAAGATTGTATAGGAACTCAGACCTATGAAGTACATCCATCTGGACCAGGCGAATTTTACGGCATATTCTTTGTAAAAGTACAAGCAGAAAATATTGAAACCAGTGAACTAAGTGCATGGTCTGATGAATGCATGGTTGTCGTAAGAGCATATTATGTTCCTCCACCGCCAGGCTTTGAACTTATGACTGAGGAAGCAGTTGTCTTGGAAGGAATGAACACAGTATTTAACTTACCAGTGGCAAACATCGGACTTCAATAAAGTGAGAGGATATGAAAAGATTTATATCTATATCTCTTTTTTTCTTTCTAATTCTTTTAGGATTCAATTTCTCATGTTCGTTATCTGTGTTGGAAGAGGGATGGCCGCAACATATCGGAGGAGAATTATGGTCATCTCCAATCTATTGTAACGTAGATGAAGATATTTTTGAAGAAATTATAATAGGTTCAAGAAATCCTCCATCAAAAGTATATATTTTTAATCATGATGGAAGTATATTGAATGGTTGGCCACAGGAAGTAGGTTGCAACATAAGAGCATCACCAGCAGCAGGAGATATCGATAATGATGGGGATATTGAAATTGTTGTTGGAGATGGATATCATAATATTTATGCTTGGCATCATAATGGCACTTTAGTAGATGGTTGGCCACAAGAAACGATAGGTCCATTGGATTCTTCACCGTCATTGTATGATTTGGATGGTGATGGAACTTTAGAGATTATTACTGCATCAAGAATGAGTCTACAAGGTGAAGATGATGGAGAGTTACAAGTAAGATATTATAATGGAAGTTTGATGTGGTCTTATGTTATAGGTTCAACGGAGGCAACACCTGCAATCGGTGATGTTGATAATGATGGTAAGCCAGAAGTGGCAATAGGGACACGAAACATAAGCGGTACAACTAAATTATTTTTAATAAGTGATACAGGGGAGCTTGAGGAAGGGTGGCCATATTCTTTT
>JAUWIE010000046.1 GCA_030605515.1 Thermoplasmatota archaeon | reverse complement strand
AGACCTATCCATATATATAAGCTGACATCACCATTAGATAATATAACAAAAAGCTTTGAAAAAGAAAAAACTAAAGAAATCGAAATAATAAAAAAAGACTTATCAGAGCTTAAAGCACTTATTGAAAGCAGATAAAAATATTGTCTTGAAAATATGAAGGGTATGTATTGCAAATAATAGCATTTCCAAATCATTTGTAAATTTATTTCTATTTTTAATTAGTTTTAGGAAAAATTAAAAGCAATATTTATAAGTAGTAATTTACTTTGACCTCTACAGTTTACTCCTGTAAAACTATGAGGAAAAAAACCAATGAAAACTTATGATCAAAAAGCTCTTGAGAAAAAATGGCAGAAGAAATGGCATGATATGAAAGTCTACCATTTTGATTTTGATAGTAGTAAAAAACCATATAGTATAGATGTTCCACCTAGATATGCATCAGGTCCACTTCATGCGGGTCATGCTGTACATTATACACATATTGATTTTGCAGCGCGTTACAAACGTATGAATAATTTCAATGTGTTTTTTCCACTTTGTTTTGATGTAAATGGGATTCCAATTGAGGAACGTGTTGAAAGACAACGTAACATTACCCGGAAAGATATTGATCGTCATGAATTCATCAAACTTTGTTCTGAGTTTGCTGAAAAAAACATCAAAACAATGACAGATCAATTTATCCGTCTTGGGGAAAGCATGGATCCTTCTATTTATTATCAGACAAATGCTGAGTATTATAGACGAATTACTCAGATTTCATTTATTGAGCTTTACAATAAAGGCCATGTTTACAAGGGTAAATTCCCAGTTAATTGGTGTCCACGTTGTATGACAGCAATGGCAGATGCAGAGGTAACATATTCTGATAGAACTACAAAATTAAATACAATTAAGTTTTATTTTACAAAAGAGCAACCAGAACAACTTTTAAAATATCATGGAATAGGAAAGGATGAAAAAGGTACCTATGTTGAAATAGCAACTACTAGACCTGAAATGCTTCCATCATGTCAGATAGTTGCTGTACATCCATCTGATGAACGAGCAGTATGGTTAGTTGATCAAACACTCAAAGTCCCTGTTTTTAATAAAGAAGTAAAAATCGTTGAAGATGATGCTGTGGATCCTGATTTTGGATCAGGAATCGTCATGATTTGTACAGTAGGCGATAAAGAGGATCTTAACTGGGTTTTTAAATACAAACTCCCAATTGAAATGAGCATTGACGAAGAAGGGAAAATGACCTCAATTTGTGAAAAATATGAAGGCATGAAAATTGAGGATGCAAGAAAAACAATAATAAAGGACATGAAAAATAATAAAATTCTTTTAAAAAGTGATCCTCTTGATCAAAATGTTGGTGTCTGCTGGCGTTGTAAAACACCAATTGAATTTATAAACGCTGAGCAATGGTTTTTAAAAACAGTTGATTTCAAAAAAATGGTACTTGAAGCTAGCGATTCAATGGGTTGGTATCCAAAGTTTATGAAAATACGACTTGAAGACTGGGTTAATAGCCTTGAATGGGATTGGGTTGTAAGTCGACAGAGGTATTTTGCAACACCTATACCTCTTTGGGAATGTATAAAATGTGGCGAGGTTGTCCTTGCCCGTATTGATGATTGTTATATTGATCCTACAATTGATAAACCACCACTTGAAAAATGCCCTAAATGTAAGGGTGATCTAAAGGGTTGTGAGGATGTTTTTGATACCTGGATGGATTCATCAGTATCACCTCTTTATAACACATTTTGGCATCGAGATGATAAAAAATTCAAACAACTATATCCAATGTCAGTTCGACCACAGGCACATGATATAATTCGAACATGGGCGTTTTACACAATACTAAGATGCACACTTATTACAGATGAGAAACCATTTGAAAATATCATGATGGGTGGATTTATCTTATCCGAAGATGGAACACCAATGCATGCAAGCCTTGGAAATGTAATCGATCCATTAAAAGTAATAGATGAACATGGAACAGATGCATTCAGATGTTATGCAGCAAGCTGTGCACTTGGAGAGGATAATCCATTTAGAAAAAAAGATGTAATCCGTGGAGTAAAACTAATAAGAAAACTATGGAACGTACAACAATTCATAGGAAACGTTATACAAAATGAAAAACCTAAAGAAACAGATATAACAGATATTGATAAATGGATAATTACAAAATATAGTAAACTAGTAAAAAAATGTACAAAACAAATGGATGTGTTTGATTACTCACAAGCAATGAAAGAAACTGAGTACTTTTTATGGCATGAACTTGCGGATCATTATATTGAAATGGTTAAAGATTCGATTTATAATAAGAAAAACATTGAAAGCATCAAATACACAATGTACACAATTGGACTTGGCATACTCAAACTATTTGCACCTTTCATACCGCATATAACAGAAGAAATATATCAAAAACAATACAAAGAATTTGAAAAAACAGATAGTATCCATATATCCAACTGGCCAAAACCAGAACTTATAGATAATGAAAAAGAAGAAGCAGGAGAATTTGTAAAAAACTATATCTCCCAGGTTCGAGCATGGAAAAGTGAACAAGGAATCGCACTAAATGCTTCATTAAACGCAGCAGCTACTTATGCAACAAAAAATATCATATCAAAAATACAGCCAAATGAAACTGTGATTAAATCAACCTTAAAATACCCAAATGATCATTGTTTTAATGCTGGAAAACCAGATATTGAGGAGATTATAACAGAAGTTAAACCAATTTATGCAAAACTTGGACCAATGTTTAAAAACGATAGTAAAAAAATTATCAACTGGATAAACAGTAACCAGGATAAAATAATTGAAAAAATCTCAAAAATAGGAGACATTAATGTTTCAGACATTCCTGGTGTTGATTCAAATTTTAAAGAAAAATTGTTAAAAGATGGATTAGTTCAAGTAAAAAAAGAGATAAAAATCAAAGGTAAAAAAGAAAGTAGAATTATATCTTTTGATGGTTTTTACCTTGAATATCAAGAAGGAAATTAAAATGAAAAAACTTAGTAAGAAAAAAATAAAGGATTTATTGATTAAACTTGTTGTAATCCTTATTGTAGTTTCAATGATTCTTACAGGATTTGTTGTCATCTTTTGGAAATAGTTATTTTTCTAGATAGGTTTTTAAATAATATATTTATTCATCGGAACTTGGGGAGAACATTATGACAGATGAAAAATTGAAAAAACAAGAACCTAAGATTATGAACAGATGGATTATAGTTGTAGGAGCTATCACGATACAGCTTGCCCTTGGCGCAATTTATGCATGGTCTGCTTTTACGACTCCTTTACAGGGAACATCAGAATTTGTTAGTGAATTTGCCTTCAACAAGACACAGACGCAGGCAATATTTAGTGCAGGACTTATAACATTTGCATTATTCACAATTATTGGAGGAAGGCTTCAGAAAAAAATCGGACCACGAAAGGTGGCTTTAGCAGGAGGAATCCTTCTAGGACTTGGATATATCATAGGAAGTTTTGTCGGCGCAAATTTTGCCTTAAAATTAATTAGCATAGGAATAATTGCTGGCGCAGGTATTGGTCTTGCTTATGTTGTCCCAATTGCGGTTGGAGTTAAGTGGTTTCCAGATAAAAAAGGACTTTTGAGTGGACTTGCTGTCGCTGGATTTGGATTTGGAGCATTTATGTGGATTCTCATGGCAAACCCACCTAGCATTCTTGGGTTCAGTGGACTCGTTGCAAAACAAGCAGGTTCTTTTGCCTATACAATTGCCAATGTTGACAGCTGCTTTAGACTCTACGGTATTATCTTCTTACTTCTTGTCGTGGTTGGATCGCTTGTAATGAGAAATCCTCCAGCTGACTGGAAGCCTGCTGGATGGAAAGAACCAGAGGTTGTATCATCAAAAAAGAAAAAAATTATCTCTGATCTGGCTCCTAAAGAGATGCTGAGAACAAGGCAGTTTTATCTGCTCTGGATGATGTTTTTCATCGGTGCTCTTGCAGGACTTATGGTTATAGGAAATGTCCAGAATTTTGCAAAGAGTCCGACAGATGGTTTCAGTGCATATGGTTTTTCTGTGCAGCAAGCTGTGGATTTTGCAGTAATTGGTGCTGCTGTATCACTACCAATTTTTAATGGAATCGGTAGGATTGTATGGGGGCAAGTCTCCGATAAAATTGGGCGGAGAAAGGCACTTATTGCAATGTTTTTGTTTCAAGGAGTTACAATGATGTTGTTCTTTTATACGACATCAAGCCCATATAGTTTCTACGTGATAGTCGCTCTTATCGGATTTAACTTTGGAGGTAATTTTGCGTTATTCCCCGCAGCAACCGCAGACTCATTTGGTGCAAAGAACATAGGTTTAAACTACGGTTTTGTGTTTATGTCATATGGTATAGGTGGTATTGTTGGGCCAATACTTGCGGGTACAGTTCAGGATGCAGGCATGAGCTTTCTGTATGCATTCATCCCTGCAGCAGTTATGTGTTTCATAGCAGCAGCTCTCGCTTTAATCTATAAGCCTCAAATCGAAAAAAAATAAGACAACAAAGAGGACACACTATAGGAGATATATCTATGTCTGAAAACAGCTCTATCGATCAACTCATTCAAGATTTACAGACATCCAACAAGAGATATGCCTCTGAAAATCAGGGAACACTTGAAAAATTTGTAAATGGACAAAAACCTAAGATTGCTGTTCTTACCTGCTCCGATTCACGTGTAATTCCTGAATTTATTTTCGGCAAATCCATTGGTGACCTTTTTGTTGTCAGAGTTGCTGGTAACGTTCCCATGGATACAACTGTTCTTTCTTCTCTTGAATATGCTGTTGGACATCTAAAGGTAGATCTTTTGATAATTCTGGGTCATACAAACTGTGGCGCAGTATGCGCTGCTGAGAAATCAACTGACGAATATAACGAGTTACTAAGTGAAATACGGCAAAGCTTCACTCTAGATAACAACCATTTTCTAAGCAACGTTATACGTCAACTGGACATGCTTCCAAAAAGAAGTAATGTTATTTCAAAAGCAATAAATGAAGGAAAACTCCATCTTGTTGGAGCAATATATCATCTAGAGGATGGGATAGTTAAGTTTTTATAATCACCCGCCCAAACTGAGCAAGAAATAAACCTAGAATTTGATCAATTTATATGAAGAAGATCCTAATCCGACCTCCTCACCATATTTTATTTGTTTAAATGGACTTATTTTGTTTTCTTTTTCAAAAACATCCTTTTTTTGTTCATATATAAGATCAAGTGATGCTTTATCAATTGCTACTGGATCATCTGAGAGTAGGTAGCCGATATCAGGTGCAATTATTGGTCCTGCATATGGGTGACAGTCACAGCTTTTTGCAATTCTGTTTACATCATTAAAATATAATACATTTTTATTTTGAACACATGCTTTTGCAGCATATACTAAGGTTTTTTGAAAATCTAAATCTTTATGTTTTAGTGCATCATAGTTACAATTATTTACACATACTCCACAACCAAAACATGAGTCCATATCTAGATCCCAATTATTTCCATTTACACTTATTGCATTAAAAAAACATACCTCCGAACATTCACCACAGTAAGTACATTTTTCTTGGTTAAATATTGGTCGGCTTCCATGATGCATTTTTCTTTTTGTTTCTTTTGTAACACCACCCATACCAAAATTTTTAATTGCCCCTCCCATACCTGTTGCAATATGTCCTTTTACATGTGATAAAGCAAAAATATGAGTTGATTCTGCAATATGAGTTGCTACTTCATATACATGTTCTTCAATTTCTGTTTTTATCCCTGTATCATCTATTATTATGTCGCAACCAAGTTTTGAAAAACCATGAATTTCTGCAAGTTTTTTATAACCCGTTTTTGAATTTCTTAACCCGGGGTATGCAACTGTTGTATCAAATAGATATGGCTCAATTTTTCTTTTTTTTAGTTCATCTATAATTTGTTTTACAAAATCTGGCTTTAGAAAATATTTATTTTTTTTCTCACCCATATGAAGCTTAAGTGGTATTTGTCTTCCTTCAAAGCTATCTATATCAAAATATTCTAGTGCCTCTGAAAACTTTTTTATATCTTTGAAAAAAACTACTTTCTTCATCCAATGATTTTCTCCCATTTCCGAAGCTTGCAAACATGACCAAGTGAACCTCCGCCTTTTATTTCCTCACGGATACGGTTTTCATGCTCTTTGACATCAAGTGCACGGTTTGCTATTTCCTGAGCGATTTGTTGAGGTACTACAACAACACCTGAGTCATCACCAATAATCCAGTCGCCATTACATACTGTTTGACCACCGCATTTTATCTCTGCACCGATTTCACCGAAACCTTTTGGTTCACCTGCATTTGAAGATATATGTCTACTGAAAACAGGGAAATCCATTTTTATTAAATCATCAAGATCTCTAACAGCTCCATCAATTACAACACCTGCAAGACCACCTAGTTTTGCACTCCAAGTAGCAAGTTCACCCCAAACAGCGGTCTCTCCACCATTTACATCTACAACTAGTACTTGTCCTTTTTTTGCTTTGTCTATGGCCTCAATTGGTTTTGCCCAATCCCCATTTATTGTACTTACCGTTATTGCTTCGCCTACCATATGAAAACCAAGTTTAACCGGTCGTATACCATGCATCGCGCCTTTTTTATGCATAGCATCAGAAATATTAGGTGTTGAAACAAGTGAAAAAGCCTTTTTTAACTCTGTTTTATCATATTTCTTAAAAAGATCAGTTGAAACAGATTTTTGCTCCGTTATTGCTTTTTTTATAAGCCTGGTTGCTTTGGTTACATCTTTTGCTTTTGTTATCGCTCCACCAACGATTATGATACTTGCTCCTGCTTTTACAACATTAACCACAGTTTCACTATTAAGACCACCTGCTACAGCAATAGGGATATTTGTTGATTTCGCAAGCAACTTAAGAACATCTATTGGTTTTTTCCCTATCATCTGTTCATCTATACCAATATGGATGCATAGATAATCAACACCTAGAGTTTCAAGTTCTTTTCCTCGAG
This sequence comes from Thermoplasmatota archaeon, assembly GCA_030605515.1. Classification (GTDB taxonomy): domain Archaea; phylum Thermoplasmatota; class E2; order DHVEG-1; family DHVEG-1; genus JAUWIE01. Next base: position 6,290 of record JAUWIE010000046.1, on the reverse strand, counting down.
ATACCTTGTCTTTTATACCTATTAGATCAACCATGATCTTTGTCCCATATTTTCTAGCAGATTTCAATGCATCCTGTATTGTACTATTATCTGATGCAGCGAGAATACATACAATGTCAGCTCCTGCTTTTGCAGCTATTTCTGTTTCAAGTGCACCGGTATCCATTGTTTTCATATCAGCAACAAGGATCTTATTTGGAAAGGTTTGTTTGAGTTTTCGAACAATTTCAAGCCCTTCGCTTTTAATAAGTGGTGTACCTGCTTCTATCCAGTCTGCACCACCTTTTACTGAGTCTTTTCCTATGTTGATGGCTCGATCTGAATTGAGAAGATCTAATGCTACTTGTAAAATAGCCTCCATAGTTAGGGGAATAAACTAAGGTTTATTTAAAAATTGACTCTAACTTGACTTTGTCAGATTAGTTAAAATATTGGTAATTTGTTACCAATATTGACTATGGCACAGATCGTAAAGACGATTAAAGGACGTAAATATGCATATGAAGTGAAGTGGGACCCAAAAAAGAAGAAACAAATATGGAAATATCTTGGGAAAATGGAGAAAAGGATCGATCCGGAGAAGCTGAAGGGAGAATTATATTCTGCAATAATGAGACATGCAAAGGTTCAAAAGACAGACAGGAGGAAAATCATGAAATCTATCCAAGAAGTTCTAGAAAAATATGAAGATTATTGGTAATTTTTTACCAATAAAATCTTTAAATGTGACAAAGCCAAGCTAATCATTTTTATTTATATGGACTTTTTAATTTGAAATCGTAGTATATTGATCTATCTATTTTTTTGATCTAGCTTCTTAAATAATTGATTTTAGTTTTTAATCAGGAAGAGCAGCAGGTTTATATACTATCTAAGCAGATTAAAAAGCCCCAGTAAAATCTTTAAATACAAATCTTTAATGTTTAGTATGATATGTACTATAAACAATTCAAAAATAAAGTCATAGTAAGACTTGATACAGGCGAAGAAATAGTTAAAACACTTACAGATCTATGTAATAAAATTGAAATTAAAGCAGGATCAATAACTGGATTAGGCGCAACAGACAAAGCAACAATCGGACTCTTTAGCATGAAAACAAAAAAATATCATTCAAAAGAACTCACCGGTGATCATGAGATAGCTCTTTTGTATGGTAACATTTCAACAATGAACAATAAAGCATATCTTCATCTCCATGTTAATCTATGTAACTCTGAACATAAATCATTTGGTGGGCATCTAAAATCAGCTTTTGTAAGTGCGACATTTGAAGCAATTATTGATATTATAGATGGTGAAATTAACCGTAAGCGTGATGATAATACAGGTTTGGATCTTATTAAACTCTAAATAATATTTAGTTCTGTGTGGTAAACAAAATATGAGATTAAGAAGAGAAATTGAATTTCATAGGAGATCAAAAGAAGATCTAAATGATTTCATTAAAAAACTTGAATTACAAGCACTTGAGACTGCAGAGGAACGTATACCTCTTTATCTTGAAGCAGGGCTTAAAGATGCAAAATTAACACTTGATGTAGGATGTGGATCAGGTGTTGTAACAAGAGACATCGCTCATTTTACAAAAGGAAATGTCATAGGAATTGATGGCTCACCTGATATGATAGAAGTAGCGGAAAAAGTGTTAAAAGACTGTAGAAATGTAAAATTAATGGTTGGTGGTGCCCACCGATTACCATTTAAAAATAACACTTTTGATATTGTCACATGTAATCTTCTTCTAATGTGGGCAGACAACCCTCAAAACGTTGTAAATGAAATGGCACGTATTGTAAAACCTGGTGGGAGGGTGCTTGCATCTCTTGAACCTGATTATGGTGGTAAACTTCATTGGCCTGAAAATCAAAAAATCGACCCAGTGTTTGCTGGTAAGGCTATTAAGAAAAAAGGCGGGGACCCACATATTGGTCGAAAACTTCGTTTTTTATTTGTAAAAGCAGGACTTGATACAAAAGTGGGTATTGGAAATACTAGGATTTGGAGCTGTGAGGAGGATAAATCATATTATCTTCATGCTCGTGATTTCTATGTTAAAGCCCTTTATGATGCAGGTCTTAAGGAAAAAGATATTGACCAGTGGGAATATGAATACTTAAAATCACTTGATGAAGGTGTACAACTTAATTTCTTCCCACAGTTTTACGCTATTGGTACAAAACCTAAGGCTTAATAAACATATTTTTATTTGCATATGATTGGAGGTTTAATGACAGCAAAAATTATTGATGGGAGGAAAATAGCAAAACAAATACGAAAAAAGGTTTCTGAAAAACGAGAGGTTTTAGAATTAAAATACAATGTTAAACCAAATATTACTACAATTAATATCGGAAGTGATCCAGCCTCAGAATTATATATGAAATTACGAGACAACGCATGTAAAGAAGTAGGGATTAATTCAAGTCATCTTGAGTTTTCTGAAAATATATCTGAACAAGAAATCCTCAAAGAAATTAAGACGTTAAACAAGGATAACACTGTTCATGGAATACTTATTCAATACCCTGTACCAGAGCATATTACCCCAGATAAACTTATGAATGCTGTAACTCCGTCTAAAGACGTGGAAGGTTTCAATCCTTATAATATGGGGCAGACACTTATTGGTGATGAACATCTTATACCATGTACACCCCTTTCAGTCCTTACGATACTTGAACATGAAAAAACAAACCTTAGGGGTAAACATGCTGTCATTGTAAACCATAGTAACATTGTTGGAAAGCCACTTACTGGTCTATTCCTTAATAGAAATGCCACGGTCTCGGTTTGCCATGTTTTTACAGATGATATCAAAAAATACACAACCAGAGCGGATATCCTTGTCACAGCTGCAGGAATACCAAAGCTTATTACAAAGAATCATGTTAAAAAAGATGCATTTGTAATTGATGTTGGCATTGTTAAAACAAAAGATGGAATATGTGGTGATGTTGATTTTAATCTTGTAAGTGAAATAGCTGGTAAAATAACACCAGTCCCAGGTGGCGTGGGACCAGTAACTGTTGCAAGTTCTCTAATAAATATGTTAATTACATATGAAAATACTATTCAGGAATAAACAATCTAAATAATTTTTTTATGCTTCGCTTTTGCTGAAAAAATAACTACCTAATGTCATCATAAACAAACAAATAACAAACACAATAAAAAGGTTAAAAAGTGGGGGTAATGCAGCATTATCTAAACCAGTAAGACTCCCTCGAAGACCATCTACCATATAAAACATTGGATTAAGATAGGAAATTATTACAAGCCATAATGGTGATTGAGGACTTGTAACAGTTGGAAAAAACGCTGAGGAGAGAAACAAAAGAGGCATAATTAACAGATTCATAATAATTTGAAAACCATGGAAATCCTCCATCTTCGAAGCTATAATTAGACCGAACCCCACAGCGGTAAACGCAATTAGAACCATAAATATCAGTGTTAAAAACAAACCTACAATACTTGATACATTGATACCGAAACCAAGGGCAATAATGAGAATGATAAATCCTTGGATAAGAGCAGTTGTAGCACCACCAAGTGTTCGACCAATAATAATCGAAAGGCGGCTAATTGGTGCCACAAGAACCTCCTGCAGGAATCCAAATTGTTTATCCCATAAAACAGAAACACCAGTAAACATTGAAGAAAACATAATTGCCATAGCGATAATGCCAGGGGCTAGAAAATGAATGTAATCACCAGTCATACCTGGCATTATAGCAGCTCTAAAACCAGAACCTAGTATGATAAGGAAAAAAAGTGGTTGGATAATTGATGCAACCATTCTACTCTTTGATCTGATAAAATGTTTCATCTGCCGGAGCCACATAACATAAATCGCCTGCAATTCAACACTTAACAGGTTTATCCCCTCCTATGATGCATCCGAGCTATCTCCTTCATTGGATTCTCTGGTTCCTGATCACGAATGGTTCTACCAGTGTAATACAAGAATACATCATCAAGTGTTGGTTTTCTTACACTTATTGATTTTATCTTTATTTGTAATCCCTGTGCAATTTCAATGATCACTGGAATTTTTTCTTCCCCTTTTTTAACACCAAGAGTTACAAAAGAATCATGTTTCTTTGTATTTTTAATCCAGGGTTCTTCTTGTAGTCTTTTAATAAGTCCATCAGTATCAGAGCAGGATAGAGTGATAACATCATTTCCCACATTATTCTTAAGGTCAGTAGTTGAATCTATAACAAGGATTTTACCCTGATCAATAATCCCTACACGGTCACAGAGGTAATCCGCTTCATCCATGTAGTGAGTTGTAAGGAAAATCGTGGTTCCTTCCCCCTTGTTCATCTTCTTGATATAATCCCAGATGGCTCTTCTGGTTTGTGCATCAAGACCAAGTGTAGGTTCATCTAAGAATAAAACAGTAGGGTAATGCATCAATCCACGGGCAATTTCAAGTCTTCTTTTCATTCCACCAGAATAGGTTTTTACAAGAACATCTTTCTTATCTTCAAGGTCAACAAGATGTAAAACATCATCTATTCTACTTTTTCTTTTATCACGACTGATACCGTACATTCGAGCATGGAAATCAAGGTTTTCTTCACCAGTAAGCTCTGTGTCAAGTGCCGGTTCCTGAAATACTACACCAATGTTTTTTCTAACTTTATCTCTCTCTTTTATAATGTCAAAATCAGAAACTTCTGCAGAACCATGTGTAGGATTTAATAGTGTTGTAAGCATTTTTATCGTAGTTGTTTTACCCGCTCCATTGGGCCCAAGAAAGCCGAAGATTTCTCCTTTTTTAACTGTAAATGAGATGTCATCTACTGCAATAAGATCATTGAATTTTTTTGTGAGATTCTTCGTCGTGATTATATCCAATTTAGTTTAGTCTCCTCTTTTTTTGGCTTACAATAATAATTTTGTTAATAAATGTATTCTACTGTTTATTTTAAATCATACAGCAAAGATTTTTTATCTATTGATATGATGAAGGGTTTCAAATGTCGTTTTACTCAGAGATAACGGATCTTATCATTTCTAGAAAAATCCAGTCAAAAGAAGAACTGCATAAAGCAAAGATTAAACTTTGTAAAAAATACAGGATTGATGCAGTACCTGCGGATTATGAGATTCTTGCTAATCTTCCTTCTGAGTTTTCAGATGAAGAAAAAGAAAACGCTATTTCTGTTTTGAGAAATAAACCTATGCGGACGATATCAGGTGTTGCAATTGTAGCAGTTATGACTTCACCAGAGGCATGTCCTCATGGGCGTTGTATACCTTGTCCAGGTGGTCCGGATGATAATACTCCTCAGAGTTACACTGGTTTTGAACCTGCGGCTATGAGAGCGATAGTAAATGATTTTGATCCATATCTTCAAACAAAAAATAGGCTTAAACAGCTAAAGGCTATTGGTCATTCTGTTGATAAGATTGATCTTATCCTTATGGGTGGGACTTTTACCGCTAGAGTACCTGGCTATCAGGAATGGTTTGTTAAGCGGTGTTTTGATGCGTTTAACGGTAAAGAATCGTCAACATTGGAGACGGCTAAAAAAATTAATGAATCAGCAGGGTCACGTTGTATAGGGCTCACTGTTGAGACCCGGCCAGACTGGTTCAGGTTGCAGCATGCTGATCAGGCTTTGAATTTGGGTGCAACCCGTGTAGAACTAGGTATACAAAGTGTATTTGATGATATTTTGTATGCTATGGGACGTGGACATACAGTTATGGATTCTGTCTATGCTACAAGTATAGCCAAGGACTGCGGGTTCAAAGTATGTTATCATATAATGCCTGGTCTACCTGGTTCTGATGAAAAACGGGATATTGAGTCTTTTCAAACTATTTTTGAGAACCCTTGGTTTAAACCTGATATGATCAAGATTTATCCAACGCTTACAATTAAAGGAACTAAGCTATACGACATGTGGAAAAAAGGTGACTATAAGCCACTTAGTACAGATAAAGCCTCAAGACTTATAGCAAAATTAAAGGGCTATGTCCCCAAGTGGGTACGTATACAACGGATACAGCGAGATGTACCAGCGAATTATATTGACGCTGGCGTTGACAAGAGCAACTTAAGGCAACTAGTAAAAGCTGAGATGAAAAAACATGATGAAATCTGCAGATGCATCAGATGCAGAGAGATAGGACATGAGCTATTGAAAGAAAAAATCGAGATAGACAAGAACGATATAGGTGTTGATTGTGTTTTTTATGATGCTAGTGGGGGAGAAGAAGTGTTTATCTCATTTGTTGAGCAAAAACATGACTTACTTGTTGGCTATCTC
>JAUWIE010000112.1 GCA_030605515.1 Thermoplasmatota archaeon | reverse complement strand
ATTGCACTAATAATATTCATCCTAATATTTACAATTGATTCTAGCACTATAGCTCATCTGTCAAATGTATCAATACGTTATGAATTTTTTCTAATAGCTATCCTCCTAAATATCATTGTATGGTTTTTATGGGGTGCACGTTTAATGGTTTTAAGTAATGCAATTGATAAAAATGTAAAAATTGGATTCTTTGAATCTACAAAAATTGTTATTACAAATTTATTTCTAGCATGTATTACCCCTTCAATGGCAGGAGGAGAACCTGTAAGAATTCATCTTCTAAATAAAAAAGGTATGAGCCTTGGTTGTGCAACTGCTTCAGTTCTTTGTGAGCGACTAATCGATGCTGTGTTTATACTTATCTGCGTACCATTTGCTTTACTCGTTTTTCGGAATCGCATAGATATAAAATTCTTAAACATTGGGTTATCAATCGGTGTAATTGCTTTCATCATTGGTGTAATTCTGTTTCTCTATGCAATAAAAAATCCTGATAAAGTCAAATCCATCGTATTATTTCTCAACGACAAAATAAATAGGATCAGAAAAAAGAAAAAAAAGCATGGAAGTAAAAAAATTGCTACAAAAATAAACAGAGAAGTTGATAACTTTCATAAAAGCATGGTTTTTTTTGCAAATGAAGGAAGAAAAGCATTTCTCCTTGGCGTTGCGTTAACTGTTTTACTATGGTCAGTATGCTATATGATTCCATCAATGATTCTACTAGGGCTTGGTTTATCTCCTTTTTTCATTGAGTCATATTCAGCACAGGTTTTATTACTTGTAATTGTAATGATGCCAACTACACCAGGTAGTGCTGGTGTTACAGAATGTGGTGTTGCAGGTCTTTATAGTGTATTAATCGCCCCATCTCTACTTGGTGTTTTTGTCTTAATCTTTAGGTTTATAACATATCATATGAATCTTATAGTTGGAGCCTTTTTTCAATATAGAATCTTTAAATCTGTTGCATCGTTTTCTGTTGATAAAATCAAAAAAACTTAAACTATCAGAGTTGATTTATTAATGATAATATTAGTCGGCATATTTAAAAATAGGAATGATATTCAGCTTCTCTTATGAAAAAGGCAGAAAAATGCATTTCATGTGGAAAAGGGCTTCTTGAAAAAGGATCCGCAACATTTTCATGTCCAATGTGCGATTCAGTTATTGGTAGATGCAATAGCTGCAGAGAACAAAGTGTTAATTATATCTGTCAGCAATGTGGATTTACTGGACCGTAGAAAAAAAAATTCGAGGTGAAATAAAACATGGGGGAAGTAATAGCACTCATACGAGTTATGCCAGGTGAAGTGTTAAATGATGACGAAATACAAAAAATAGTTGAAAATGTAAAAAACCTAGTAAAACCACCAGTTAAACTTGGGAAAGTCGAAGTTAAAAATATTGCTTTCGGTTTGAAAGGATTAGATGTTACAGTATCAGTACCTGACGACAAAGGTGGATTAGATCCAGTAGTAGAGATACTCTCAGGTATAAAAAATGTTAAATCCGTGGAAGTAACTGATGTAGGTCGAATGTAAATCAAATTTTTTTATGATGCTCTTCCTGGTTTTTTAAAATGAGCTGTAAAGTTATATAATGCTTGAACACCGATATCAGTGGGGTAATATACTGGGTAAGCTGAGTTTGATGTATCACCTTCTATTAATTCAGCCATATACATTTTTTGAATATGCCATTTCACAGTATGATGATTTAGTTCTAACGCATGTGCGATTTCAAGAAGGTGTTTTCCAGGACTACCCTGTAAATATTGCATGATATCACGTGCATTTTTATTTCTTAGAACAGACTCAGCAATTGCTTCTTTTCTAGCCTCAATGCCACCATCAACTAAATAAAATACTTTTTTACCACCAATCACTCTGCTTCTTATTAGATTTGTCTGCTCTAGTTTACGTAGATGCCATGCTGCATTACTTGGTTTTAAATCAAGTTCCCGTGCGATTTCTCTGAGATGTGAACCAGGATATTCATCAATATACTCATACAGGTTTTTTCTAACCTCAGTTTTTAAAACATTCTCAGGTGTGACATATTTAATTCCACCTGCAGTGACAAAAGCAATAATTGCAGCAATAGCAGCAACAACTATTGCAATTGTTATACCAACCTTGCTATCCAAACCTGGTCGGATTGAACCAGCAACAACAGTTTCAACAAACAAAACTATAAACATTAATAGAAGTAACATTACAATTAGTATTTTCTTATGATAACTATGCATTTATCATCCCATCCTTAATTTTTTTGCTTTCCAATTGCAAAATAACACAACATAATATCACTTAAAAAGTTTACTTATGCGAAAAAAAACCAATTAACTTACCATTTTTATTTTCAATTCTTACAAAACCAAACCGTTCAAACTGAACAATCTCACCTGTTTTAATCCTTGATACTGCTTCCTCAGCAAACCCCTCAACGTTCGTAAGGCTGTTTAGATTGTATTTATCGTTTTTAATAAGAAAATCTGGAATAAAAACATTCATTTTAATATAGTTATCAGTGGTCCATTGAATTTTTGCAGAATCAGAGATTAACTCATCACTAACATATTTTGCATAAACCACTTTGTTTTTTTCTTTTAGTTTAACATTATAAAGATCCTTTAATCTAAAAACATCACCTATTTTAATCTCTTTTATATCCTCTTTTGAAATAAAAAAATTGTTACTAGTTTTAATAGTTCTATTACCAAGTTTCTCATCTGTTGGATGCAAATTAATTGTTTTTTTCAAGGATGGGGCGTTTTCAACCATTAGTTTTATTGGGTTTTTCACAAAAAAATAACGTTTTGCCAACGGATCAATTATTTTTCTATTAGCAGCTTCAACAAGACCAAATGTCACATTTGACTCAACCTTTGATATACCCTGAGATATAACAAAATTTTTAATGGCCTCGGGTAGAATACCTCGTTTTTTAAGTCCCATCAAAGTTGGCAATCGTATATCATCATATCCCAAAACAAGTCCTTTATCAATTAATGGTTTGATTTTACGTTTTGAAACAGGCATACCATCAATTGAAAGCCTAGCAAACTCCATCAGATATGGTTTTCTTAAACCAAGTAACTCAAGAAGACGAAAATAACATTCATCACGAAGCTCATATTCCTTAGTGCGAAAAGGATGAGTCACACCACTAATACTATCCTCAATTGCACCAGCGAAATCATATGTTGGCCAAACATGATACTTATCACCATGTAATGGATGTGATTTATTTATTATTCGAAATAATGTTGGATCACGCATCGCTGTATTAACACAAGCCATATCTCCCTTTAATCTAAGAACTACTCCATCAACACTTCTTGAAAACATATCCTTCCAATCATTTATGTTTTCATCACTTGAAACATTTCTACAACTGCATTCCTTACCCTTGAAACGACCATTTTTAATTTTCTCAGGTGGACACTTACAGATATATGCATCATTTTGTTTCAATAACTGCTCTGCAAATTTATAGTGTTTTTCAAGGTGATCAGATGTATTATACTCTTCATCCCATTCAATACCTAGCCATCGGAGATCTTTCTTTTGTGCATCATAAAATTCAAGCTCAGCATTCTCAGGGTTTGTATCATCGAAACGTAAGATAAACTTACCATCGTACATCTTTGCATATTCATAGTCAACAATAGCAGCTTTAGCATGACCAATATGCAGATATCCATTAGGTTCAGGTGGAAAACGAGTAACCACTTTTCCTTTCTCTGCATTTGATAGTGAGGGTAACGAAAAATCTCTTTCTTTTTTTTCTTTATGAAGAAGCTCCGGAGCAATTTTTGTTAACTCTGCAACCTGCTCCTCAAGTGAAAGTTTATTAATTTTTTTTACAATTGATTCTACAATTGGAATAATCTCCTTTGGAGAAATATCTTCCTTAGAAAGCGCAGCGATAACTTTACCTGTTACGGCTTTTACATTTGCTTTACCATCAAACTGAACTGCATTTTGGAGAGCATATTTCCTACTATTTAGCTCTATTTTATCAGCTTTTGACATAACGCTATTTCTCTCTTTTAGTTGAATAATCAGCAAGCACAGTAAGGATTTGTTTTGCATCTGAATTCTTTAAAATACTCAGAGATTTCTTTGCATTTGCATTGTATTTTAAAACAGTTTTCTTTGCATATTCAACTGATTTTGTTTTCCTAAATAAATTAAAAACTTTTTTAACATCTTGTTCTGTAGCATCAATATTTCCAAAGATATCCCTTAGACGTTTTTTGTCATCACCAGAAGCATTATTCAAACAATGAACTGCAATAAGAGTTTTTTTTCCATTTCTAATATCATTGCCGATATCCTTTCCTAGTGTTTCCTTATCGCTACTAAGATCAAGATAATCATCCCATATCTGAAACGCTAATCCAAGGTCTCTGCCGTAATTCTTTAAAGCATTAATTTCTTTTTTAGTTCCACCTCCAACTAGTGCGCCACCTTGAGCTGCAAATATAAATAAAACAGCGGTTTTCTTCTGAATCATCTCAAGATATTCTTTTTCAGTGACGTTTTCTCTTTTTTCAAACTCCATGTCAAATTGTTGACCTTCACATATCTCCTTCATACAATTTACAAGATGAAAATCAAGTTCCTTAAAAATACTGAGATCCCAAGAAATATCATGCATCGCTTCAAAGGATTTAGCAAATAAAAGATCCCCTGCCATAATAGCAGTTGGCTCTCCATATTTGATATGCACAGTTGGAAGATTCCTCCTAAGTTTTGATTTATCCATTATATCATCATGAACTAAGGTGAAATTATGAAGAAGTTCAAGTGCGATTGCAAGTGGCATAACACTTTTTAGATCTCCTGAAACTGCTTCACAGGAAAGCATAGAGATACAGGGCCGAAGTCTCTTCCCACCACCCATTGGTAAATGTCTCGCAGCATCATATAAAGTCTTTGGGCTACCACCTCTGATGTAGTTTTTCAACTCAGTATTAAAAATATCTGCTCTTTTTTCAAGTTCAATTTTTAAATCCATAGCGTTACACCGGCATCTGACATCTTCGAAACCTTATCAGCTCCTACTAAAAACATTGCTGCTCTTAGTTCTTTTATGATTGCTTCGAGTTCGAAAAATGTAGATTCTTTATTTTTACTTGCTGGTTTAAGAAGTGTATTAGCAATTCCTGCACAATCAGCTCCAAGAGAAAGTGCTTTTGCAGCATCTAAACCATTTCTAATACCACCAGTTGCAATAATGGGTAATTTCCAATCAGTAGCCTCTCCTACCTCAAGAATAGACGTGGGAGTTGGAATACCCCAATCCCAAAAAGTAATCCCACCTCGCACATGTAACTTATCGTCAATCATCTTAGCACGATAATGCTCAATTGCTGCAAAAGATGTACCACCAGCACCACCAACATCAATACCCGCTATCTTTGTTTTTGATAGCCTACTTGCAACATCATATGAAATACCTGCTCCAGATTCCTTAATAACTAATGGAGTGTCTAAATCCTCCGCGAGTTTTTTAATAGCATTAAAACAACCTTTTGCATTTGCCTCACCTTCAGCCTGAATAACCTCCTGTAAAAAATTTAGACAAACAACAAAAACATTAGCATCAATCATATCTATCATTTTCTGAACATTCTCAAGGGTTTTTTTATGACCCCATAACACAATCTGAGAAGCACCAATATTCCCAAAACGCAAAGGGATATCGTAATCCTTGACAGTATCATATGTAGCTTTTAAACTTGGTTTTTCCAAAGCGGATCTCTGAGAACCAACACCCATACCTAACTGGAATTTCTCAGCAGCTATCGCTAAATTTTCATTTATTTTCTTTGCTTTTTGAAAACCACCAGTCATACCTGAAATAATCAAAGGTGCACCTAGTTTCTTTTTAAAAAGCGTTGTTGATAAATCAACATCATCCTTGTTTATCTCAGGAAGAGCATTATGTATAAGTTTTACATCATCCCAGAAATTATGATGAGCTGAAACATTTTCCTCAAGAGAAAATTTCACATGTTCGTCCTTTCTTGTTTCAGTCTGATTCATCTATTATTTCCTCCCATTGACAATAGTGCATTTGGTATCCTTTCCAACCATTAATTGGTATAACCTCTCTGGTTTATTACCATTTACCAAAACAGTATCAATACCAAGTTCTGCAATATTTTTTATAGTATCAACTTTTCCTTCCATTCCCTTTGTTACATCATCATGTTTATCAGCAGTTGTAATAAATTTTTCCAACTCTTCGAGAGTTGTTGAATCGATAAACTCAGCATTTTTATTGATTTTTGGATTTGCATCATACAATCCATCTTCATCTATTGCAAATATTACTTTTTCAGGTTTAAAATACTCTGCAAGTGCCATAACAAGTAGGTCTCCTGAACAAATTGAAAAACCGAGTTTCTTATCAAGTACAACATCACCAAATGTCACAGGTGTAAAATGTTGTTCAAGATATGCATTAAATATCTTGTAATTGAACTCTAATATCTTATGATCATTAAGTTTTAAAATTGAATGAGGAGAAAGAGAAACCGCAGGTATATCATTCTTATGTAAAGACTTTAAAACAAGAGAATTCAAACTTTGAACCATTTTATGTGTAACTGAAAAACCATGAAGCTGATCATCGTTTTTATATCCATTATTCAACTCGTATTTTTTCGCTAGTATATGACCAAAGGATCCTGCACCATGAACTAATATTGTTTCTTTATTTGCTTTTTTTATTGCTTCAGCTAAATCATCCATTACATCTTCTTTAAAGCATTGTTGTTTTGTTTTATCGGTAATTACGCTTCCGCCGAGTTTTATGATAAACATAGTCTTCTAAATAAATTAGACTCTAAAAAGTATTTTGATAATAACTTTTTAAAACCTACGTCAGTTAAACTTTGTAATATATATAGGTAATTATGATTAATGATTGTGTTTTTATTATTTTTCTTTTCTTCTAAGAGCGACTAAAAACAAAAATAATAGAATTATTAAAACAACAGCGAATATTACCACGCAGTAAGTCTGCCAGAATGATTCTTGTTCTTTTTCATGAGGGTAATTCATAACTCCATATGGCATATGACCCTTAATTGAGGTTTCTTCATCATATCTAAGCGAATCTGGTTTCTCCCAATAATTTGCATTACTGTATTCTGTGTCTGGGACATACAATCTAAGATCAGGGTCACCAAAGTAAACAACATTTTCAGCTGTATCCCACCACCATTGTGGATCCTCAGTAATATAAAGCGTTCCAACATGACTTATACCTCTTGTATATGCTTCCCCAACAGTATGTCCAAGTATTATATCTCGTGGTATGGATTGTCGCCAAACAGCTCCATACCATGATGTTGGCCATGGGTCCTGCACTTGAAAAACAGATCCGTGTCTAATTATCATTAGATGCAGATAAGTATTTGATGTTTGACATATACTAGTGATAAAACCTGTTGAATGTAGATTATCTAGTAACGGTTCTATATCTCTTGAGTTTTTTGAGGCAAGTGGATACTTTGAATACAATAGGGTTCCTGTAAGACCATCATATAAGTTATCATCACGGAGTCTAAAAGGAATCAATCTAAACATATCAAGTAGATCATTAATTCTTTCTCTTACAGGTTTTCTTGCAAGAACCCAGTCCATACCAGTCGCAGGAATAAAAAGAGATCTATGATTTGTGTAAGGAATAAAACCTTTCATATCCATTGACATTGTATCTGGTTCCTCAGTAGAACCCAAAAGCCAGTCATAACCACGCCAAGGGTTTTCTTCTTTATTTGCTCCAGTGAATAATCTTTTTAATGGTTGGTTTTCAAAGCCTGTTGATGGATCCCAAAACAATGTTGAGCCACCGTCAGTATGTAACCCATGTGAAGCATGAATCCATAGGATAACCCCTTGGTTAAGATTATCTACAACAGCTTCAAGTTGTGTCGAAAATACAGTATCAAAGCCACCTCGGTTAAGATAAAAAGGTACAACCTCTGTCTCAGTCATATCCGGGAAATATGCTCCATCTTGTCCATAATGCTCTATGTTTATTCCCTGGTCAATTGGTTCCATTGAAGTTGTCTCTCCAGGTATCAGTCCATCTGCACATTGATATGTGGTCCCATAATATTTGCTTGCACGCTCGTTAAAACGATATTTATGAGTTACAAAAGAACATAAAACAGGATATTTGAATCTCTCCTCCGCTGATTCCTCGTTGATAACAAGGGAGTTTAACAATGGTTTTCTCAATGTGCCTCGAAATCCCTCTCTTGAACTAGAACTCCCAGTAATTAATTCTACTTCTCCTTTTAGTGCAGGGTTTTCAAATATTAGAGAAGGATAAAAAATATTGCGTGAGATCCAATATGCAGTATCAACTGGAGTCCCACAAAATCTACCTGAGTTTGCAACACCAGGAAAGATACGATCCCATGAAATACCAATATCATATTGATCTGCAACAGTTATTATTGTCTCCATATCTTCTTTATCAAAACCATATTCACCCAGGAAATCATAGATACGTCTACCTGTTAAAACCATTTCAGCAACAGAAGGAATATGAGCATAACGATCAGATGCAAATCTTCTCCAAAACTCATTATGCCAAACAACTGCTGATGAAAGCCTTGGGTGATTATCAACTATTAGTACAGGGCTCCCATGGTGAGCTGCGATAAAAGCAGCAGGCCCAATAAACAAAGCACCTTTTTTCTCACCAGCTGGTTCAAGTTCTCCAAGATACCAATATGTCCATGGGTCAATAGTTGTGAAAATTACATCATTACTATTAGTAATACTAGAGATTTCATCATAAATCTGTTTTGGCTCCTTATAATGTTTAATTATTTTTCCAATGTCATCTAATTCTTCAAAAACTGGATTATGTAGATGATCTCCAAGGTTTACAAGATATATATTTTCCACCCCGAGTTTATAGAGAACATTCTCGGTGTTTTCAGATAAACTAGATGAAGAAGTATACAATAGGGGTGCGTTTAAAACACTTGCAAGAACAGCTCCTTCTGTTGCAGATGTAAGAGAATCAGCTTTTGCTTCTGAGATATCTTGATTCCATGTGTACTTGATTTCAAAGTCAACAGATGTTGGAATGTTGTTAATAGAAAAAACACTTATTGAATAATTCTCCCCAGGTAAGCACTCCCCTAATGACTCAAGGTGAATTTCCTGTGATTTTGTTCTACTTTCATTTACCATGGTAAAAATAGATTCACCACCTGGTCCAATAACTGAGAAACCAAGATTCACATTTGGATTATCCCAGGTTAATTCAAAATCTGCATTTCTACATCCAAATGGTGGAGTATCAGGTAGTTTTAATTCAACACCCGGGTACATTGTAACATCGACGTGATAGGTTACCTTTGGTAATAAAGCATGTAGCAATGAACCTTGAACTGTCACAAGACCCCCTAATCTGCTTTTTCTTGGTATATCACCTTCTGTTGGAAAATCAGTGATACCAATTCTCCAATCACCAGATTGATAAACATAAGACTGTGTATATTCATGACCTGCAGGCGAATAAACATTCCAGTAAGCAGCTGCTGCGGTTTGCATCCATTTATCCTCTTTTTTACAATAAAGCTGAATATCAGGATCACCCGCAGGGATCATCGTGTTTCCACCAATAAGAATTCCATCCCACCAAGCCTCAGCTTTAATGTATTTATATTTATCATTAACATTGAATTTATGATAGACGGGATTCAAAGAATTTGTCTGTTTGATTTCAAATGAGGTCTCCTCGTTTATATCTGATTTTAATAGTGTTCCTTTTATTTCATTTGAAATTTCATTATTTGGGTCTTCAAAATCTTCTTCTATAACTGCAACAACACAATCATCTGAATAAGACCAGTCTATTAATGCAATTTCACTTGCAATTTCGTAAGGATCCGTTCCAGCGATAACATCTGTGTCTTTTGCATTCCAATTGCTTTCAATTTTTGATTTTGGAATATTGATAAGTGTCATTTTGTCTAGCTTATCATTACAAAAGCTCATCCAGTCTTCCATGAAATAATCAATTCCATCTCTTGCATTCAAAGGAAGCTCTTTTTCCTCTTTGGAATCATATTCATCTTGATAAAATAACAAAGGATAGGAGAAAAGTTTACCTTCATTGCGGAATACCGATGTTGGAATAGATGCAAGATATGCATAGTCATCAAGAATGCTTTCTTCATCAAAATTTACAAATGTTGCTTTTTTTATTGGTACAACGGGTAGATATGAGGGTCCTCTATTGAAACCTTCAATATTCTTGATATTATTTGCAAGAGCAGATGGTAAAATAGATGATCCGACTAGGACCGAAATTATGAATACGACTAAAAAAACATTTAGTTTGATTATTAATTTATTCATCTGTAAAATCCCCCAAATAATTAATTTTTAATATTTCATTATTAATAAATTTTGATTATAAATAATTTGTGATTTTTATGTTTCTGCTGTATTTAATTTTTTAACAATAAATCAAATATAAAAAAATGGTTTAAATTAAAAATCTGTTTTTTTCCCGGACATCATCGTTTTATCTTTGTTTTGTTCATGTATAAGCCATAAAGCAATTGGCATTCCATCTTGAGGAGATTGCATAACGGTTTTTGACAAATTCATTATATCCTCATTTGAATGTTTTGAACAACAATCTTCACATAAGAAATGTTCATCGTTGAAAACTAATCCTTGCGGATTATCGCTTAATGAAATGTCACGGCTGCATTTCATACATGTTTTTCCTACCATATTAGACACCACCTAATATTTTACTATTGTTATTATAGTATATCGTAAATTACTTTATAAATAC
>JAUWIE010000083.1 GCA_030605515.1 Thermoplasmatota archaeon | reverse complement strand
ACCCCTTTGTATGTTTTAAATAAATCTATGCTGGCAGGTAAAACAGAAAACACAATGGTACATCCTGATTGTCGAGGAAAACGTATATATTTTCCCTTTGAAAAAAAATTTATTAATGAAGCCAAGCAAATGTACCAATTATTATTTACTACCACTGGAAAAGGTGCTCCTGGGAGAATCAGGGAGAAATTAGGATATAAAAAGCTGGGTTATTGGAATAAATACCAGTATTGTAGATTTCCTCATTGTCCAAAAAATATCATTTTTTTACCATTCTTGATTTTAATAAAGATTTATGCCTTTATTAATAACATTAAGGAGCAATCTTCAAAAAAAAATATCCAAATACATATAACTGAAAGCAATGAAAAAAGCATTAGCGATATTGAGAAACTATGGCTTAAAAACAAAGAATATTATCATAATACAATTGATAGAAAAAAGGAATATTTGCTTTGGAGAATACACAAGAATCCTTATCATAAACACACGTTTATCTTTTTGAAGAAAGATGATATTTTTCTGGGATATATAATTTTAAAAATCGTTGGAAAAAAGGCAGAGATAGTTGATATATTTGTAGAAAAGAACACACAACTTTTTTTTAACATCCTTATTAATAATTGCTTAAAATGGATGCGGAAAGGAGAAATTCATGATATTACATTTCAAATGGTCGGAGAAAATAAAAACTTGGATAAAGCATTGAGAATAAATTCTTTTTTATTTAATAAGTTTCTAAATAGTAATAATAGACAACCTTTTTATCTGAAATATATACGAGATCTTGATTCTAAAGAAGAAAAATTAGTATATGACGATATGAATTGGTACATAACAGGGTTAGTATTGGAAGGTCGTTGAGATTATTCAATATTGTTTTCGCACTATTTGATTATACAAATTTATTACTATTCCACCAACTCCAGATATCTTCTCCAGATGTCATCCATGCATTTTTTTTATTACAATAATCTAATATTTTCTTATAAAGAACTAACTTGTCATAAACCATGTATGTATTATGCCACAAAACAGTTAAAACTCCATTATATTTTTCTACTGTATCAATTAAATTTTTAATAAGTTCCCAGGCGTTAAAATTGTCTAATTTCATATAATCAATTAATGTAGAATCCATAATTACTAGTGGTAATTCAAGAATATCAATTACTTTATTTTCATTCAAATTATATGGTTTGAATGGATGGCACATCCCATTTCTAAATCCTACACAATCAGCAAACCCAAAAGTTGAATCATATTTAAAACCAGCTTTAGTTAAAAATTTCCACGTTATTGGTACTTTAAATCGTAGGAAATGGTTTCTATAACCAATAATATCCTTTTCAATTACATCTTCTAATCTTTTTTTCTGCTTCTTAATTTCCTCAAGATTATTGTATGCATTATGTCCACCATGTAGTGCTACTTCCCAACCTTTTTTAATGATATCTTTTAATTCTTCAGCTATCTCTTCAACTTTAAAATTGAAATCTAAATCAATTTTATCGAGTGATAATATGAAGAAACTTGATTTTGCATTATATTTTTCCTCTAAATCTATTATTTGTCTAAAATACCAATATGGAAGTTGTTTTCGATTAGATTTGCTAAACAAAATTTTAAATGATTCATTAATTTTATGCTGTTTTAAAGTGTTAAATGCTTCATCGATTCTTAGGGTATTGTAAAAAAGTACGTCAATATCGTGAGTTAAACATACTGCGAATTTTTTCCCTTCGGGATAATTGACCTTAAATCCGTTTTTAATTAAGAATTCAGAAACTAATGGTTGTAAGACATTTCGTTGTTTAGATAAATAAAAAGGAAACCTCTCATATTTATCTAGTAATTGAGGCTCATATTCCTCCTTTCTTGTATATATTTCCCAGATGTCCTGATTTTTTCTTAGAGCCTCAAATATTATAACAACCCCCTCAATGATTTGATTTTTGACTTGTTTTCTATTTTAATAATTGGAATCTTAGAACTCATCTTTTTCTTTTAATAGGAATAACAAATATTTATTAAAGCCTTTCATCACTTTATTTATTAACTTTTATATTCAATAATGAAGGATTATATGTGAGATGATAAGATATTAAAGATATGTAATATATGGCACTGTTTTATATATATTTCAAATAGTAAAACAAATGACCATTATACTAATGAATTTTCCTTTATTATTCAATTACTTCATTAAAAAACTGAGCTAATTTTTTTGTAAGCTCTTTTCTATCATATGTTTTCTTGACATTACTGTTTATGTTAAAAATTAGGTTTCCCGTTTTCCATCTATTATAAAGGCTTAAAATTGCATTTCCAATTCCTTTAACATCATCTGTTTTTACAACAATTCCTGAATTTGATTTTCTAATAAGATCAGCTGCGACACCATCTAAAGGAATTGTAGCAAGTATCGGAGTCTTGGAGGCTAAATATTCAAATATCTTCCCAGTAAAAACACCTTTACTACCTTCACCAACAGAAATAATCAATAGTAAACAAGATGAATTAACCATTAATTCTAAAGCTTCACTATGCGATTTATACCCGCTTTCAGTTATAACATCGTCTAGATTGTAATTATCAATTATTGTTTTCCAGTTTTTTTGGGATTTACCTACAAATCTTACTTCTAAATTCTTTTTTAATGCAGTATTTTCATTTAATAAATCTCTTAAAGCTTTCAGAAAAAACAGTGGAGATCTTCTATTATAGAATGACCCTATATGAGTAATTATAAATTTATCTATCTTCTTTTTCTCTATATTATTAAAATCATCATTGTCATAGCCATTGGATATTGTTACAAATTTCTCCCCAGGTTGATCAGAGTATTTGTTTCTAAAATCAATTGTATACGGATCAGAAACAGAAATTATCCTATCAGCATTTAAAACTACTTTTCTTTCAAGGTTTTCTTCAAATTTCTTATGAAATCTTGTTGGATAATTTATATTAAAATTTTGTGTCCAAGGATCCCTAAAATCTGCAACCCAAGGAATACCAGTTTTATTCTTTATTGCCATTGCTATTAAATGAGATGTTACAGGTGAAGAGGTAGAATAAATCAAATCTGGTTTTTCCTTCTTAATAATTTTTTTTCCTTTTTTAACTGCAAATGGTAACCAGCCAACATAATAATCAGGGATTTGATACCATTTCCTATTAAATCCTATTTTCAAAGGTGCCATTGCAAAAATTCTACTCTCCAATGTATTTGTATTAAAAACCGTTAAATTATCTGGCATCTCCTCTTTTAAACTCAAATCTTCACTTGCAAATTTTGATTTCTTAACTGTTAAAATTATAGGTTCCCAGTCATAACTAGGTAAATATTTCACAAACTTTATTGTCCTATAAACCCCACCACCAGAAATCGGAGGGAATTGATATGCAATCATTAGAACTTTTTTCATGTCTAAATACCACATTTCTTGGTAATTAATTATTTCTTTGTTAGATACTTGCCTATAGCGTCAACAATTTTCACGCTTGCATTACCATCTCCAAAATGATTGCTTTGCATATGAGATGGTGAAAAATTATTAACAGCATTTACAATTTTATCAATATTAGTACCAACTAAAACATTCCACTTATCCTCTACCGTTTCAATCCATTCAGTATTTTCCCTTAAAGTAATACAAGGAATTTTGAATATAAATGCCTCTTTTTGAATTCCACCTGAATCAGTTAATATCTTCTTTGCATTTTTTTCAAGCCATAAGAAATCAAGATAACCAACTGGATCTATAAGAAGAATATTTTTACCCAGATTACTCATGTAATCATATTTCTTAATAAATTTAAGTGTTCTTGGATGAATAGGAAAAAGCACTTTTTTATCAAGCTTTGAAAGTGCTTTAATAATATTTAGTAAATTATTTGGATCATCAGTGTTAGATTGCCTATGAATTGTAGCAAGATAATAATTATTTGCTTCAATTCCAAACTTTTCTAATATCTTTGATTTTCTTGATAATTCAATATTATCTGATAATACATCATACATTACATCTCCAGAAAAAATAAGCTCACCTGTAATCCCTTCATTTTTCAAATTATCATATGCTGTCTTTGTAGGAATAAATAAAACATCTGAAGCATGATCTGTTAAAATCCGATTAATTTCCTCAGGCATCGATCTATCAAAACTTCTTAATCCTGCCTCAACATGGCCTACTGGGATTTGTAGTTTAACTGAAGCCAATGCTCCTGCTAGGGTTGAATTTGTATCTCCAAAGACAATTGTAAAATCAGGTTTTTCTTCTAACAATACCTTTTCAATTTCAATTATCATTTCTCCAGTTTGCTTCCCGTGAGTTCCTGAGCCAATTCCAAGATTAAAATCCGGTTCTGGAATTCCGAGTTCCTCAAAAAATAATTTCGATAATTCAAAATTATAATGCTGACCAGTATGAATTAAAATTTCATCATGGTACTTTCGTAACTTCTTAGATACAGGATTTAATTTAATGAATTGAGGTCTTGCTCCTACTATTGATGCGATTTTCATATTTTTCTCCTTAATACTAGGTATTTTACAAAACCAATATATTGTTTTATATTATCAATTATTCCATTATAAGATTAAGGGATGAATAGATCACTAATTGAAATAAAAAAATGGGATTTATACAATAAAAATTGGAATTACAGCGGCATACGGCGAATCACGTTTCTGACGGGGACCATACACATTAAAATATCGTAAAGAAGTTGTTTTCAATCCATATTCCTCATAGTATATTTTAAGAAAATGCTCTGCCGATAATTTTGTAATTGCATAATGAGATTTTGGATTGGTAGATTTTCCTCATTTAAAGGTAAATTTGTGTTATCACCATAGATTGCACATAAAGAAGCAAGTATCACTTTTTCAACATTATTTTCATAGGCCGCTTTAAGAATATTTAATGAGCCAACAAGATTTATCTGAATTGTTTTTTCAGGCTTTTGCATGCTCTCAATAACAGATACTAGCGCAGCCTCATGGAAAATGTAATCAACATTCTTTTTATCTTTTTCAATAGATCATACTGCCGAACATCCCCTTTGATAAATTCTGTATTATTGCCTATATCCAATTCTGGCGGGGCTATATCTAAAATAACAGAATCATAACCCTTTTTACATAATCTTTCGACTATATGAGATTCAATAAAACTTGATCCACCTGTAACTAACGCTTTCATCGGTTCACCAAATTCCTTATAATGTTTACTAGTCCTTCTTCTCGTCTCTCAATAGGAAACATCTCAATTATTCGATCCCTTGCTTTTTCCCCCCAATTATCCGGACTATTTAAAGCTTTTTTTATTGATTCTGCTGTCGCTTTTGGATCTCCATATGGAGCATAAAAACCTGTATCTCCAATTGCTGTAGGTATTCCATAGTTTTTTGTCCCTACAGGGATACATCCACAGAGCATTGCCTCACAAAGAGTATTAGGTAAACCTTCCCTTAAAGACAGCTGACAATATACTTTTGCATTCTGGTAGAATTCTAGAAGTTTATTTTGGGGTAAAAACTCTATTAATTCAATATTATTTGATGAAATATCTTCAAGGTACTTCTTTGCTTCTTCTTTTACACCAATCACAATGAATTTCGCATTTTTTACATATTGTGCAGATCTTACAAAAGTATCCAATCCTTTAATTTTAATCCTTTTTATGTCATCCGCTCCTGAAACAGTCAAGATAACGTTTTGTTTTTTCCCTAAAGGGACCCAAAAATCTGAATTATAACCTGTTGGAAGATATTCAATATTAGTCCCAGGGACTTTAGCATTCCTAATTATGTCCTCTTTCAAAGATAGATCCACTACAATAACTTTATCTGCATTTTTATATACATATTTTGCAGCCAACCTACCTTTTAACTTTATAAAAGAACCATACTTTAGCTCAGGGACAAAGGCAGCATCCATACCACCCACAACGACTATCGACTTTTTATTTAACAATTTAGAAAAAAATACAGCTATTGCTGCATGATCCCATGCAAACCAAGAAAACGCTAAATCGCTTTTAATTACGCCATTTATTAACAACAATAAATCTCTAATTCCACTAAAATGAATAGGCATAATTTTATAATATTTTCTTAATAGTAAAAGATCTTGCTCTACAAAAGATGACATTTTGTAGTATGTAAAAGCAATTTTTTTTCGATTTTTGTTTCTGTTTTGTTTATTCATGACCAGATTTTTTCACCTACTTTTTTATAAATAATATAAGGTATTTCAAACCAATATGCAATTTTTTCGTATTTATTTAAATAATTAGTCCATTTTTCAGAATATTCCTTAAAAACCTTTTCATGAGTTACTTCATAAAGCCATTTTAATTGTTCGATATGGATCTTATGGTAAAAACCAGTTGCAAAAAATAGTTTTTTATCATCATATCGAGTCCATTTCAAAAATGGATAATGTAGCTCATACTTCTGTATATGTTTTTTTAAGGTAGAAACACCTCTATTAAACAGTTTTTTAGCATAGTCGTCATTAAAATACCTGTAATAATCATATGGTCCTGTTAGAGAAGTAATGAATCCATTCAGTACAACAGAATCAAACATATTTCCGGGGTACTCTAAGTACCAATAATCATCATCAATTTTTTTTAAGATTCCTCCACTTTTATGTGAAATATCATAACTATTCAAAGCCTTCTCAGCTATAATTTTGTATTCATCTTTAAACTCTATAGATAAAGCTCTAATTAATAAACTTATACCACGGCCTTGTGTTAACGACGAAAAATAAGGTTTTTTACAGCCGTAAATATAATGCTCGCTTAACCATCCACCAAACTCACTATAATGAAAAAATGATTCATAAAGCCAATTGATAATGTGCAAAAAAGCATCCAAATATTTTTGATTTTTTGTCCTTATATACATGTTATAGTTTGATGCGGCATATCCCATATTTAGATAAAAAGAGTACGATTTTCTGTTATCTTTTTTATAATATGTATAAATCAAACCACTATCATCGAATCTGATTTCATACCAATATCTTGCTACGAGTTTTCTCTTCCAACCAGCGTGATGAATGGCGATGTACTTCTCTGGTTTATATTTCAACTCAGGTACGAAGTTGGGATAGGGATCATATAGATTCTTCATTTTCATATATTTATCCAATTAATTTGTTTTTATTTCAAAGTCATAATGTTGTCCCGTATGAATAAGTATATAATCTGATTTTTTTACTTCGCCTGATACAACTGATTCTTTAATAAATTGAGGTCTCGCACCCACTATCGATATAATTTTCATAGTATCTCACTATACAGTTTTAACAATTTAACCTTTTGTTCATTCCAGTTATATTTTGAAATTGCTGCATAAAAAGCATTTTTTCCTAAATCATTACAGAGTTTTGGATTGTCTCGTAATTTAACAATAGCATCTATTAAGGCCTCTTTTGTATATTCAATTGCTATTCCACATTTATTTTTTTCAACAAAAATTCCAGAATATATTCCCTTAGATACAATAATTGGTCGTCCACATACCATTGCTTCAAAAACTTTGTTTGGAAGACCAACCTGATTATTTTTATTATTTGGTTCAAATATTGAAATTATAACATCTGTTTCAAGGGTTTTTGGTACTACTTTATCAAATGGAAGTGTACCTAAGAATTTAATATTTCCATATAGTTTGCAGCGTTTTCTAACTTCTTCATAAAGACCTTCTTTTTTTCCAGCAATTACAAATCTAACATTATTGATATTTCCAATTATATCCACTAACTCTGGAAACATTCTACCTTTATGTATAACACCTATATAACAAATCGTAAATATATCATTTTTTATCATCTGATGTTCCTTACTAATTAAATCTTTACAGTTCATGACAATGCAAATTGGTTTATCTGTAAATGACTTGAAATATTCTTTGAGAGGTTCATTTACCGTAATAATTTGGTCTACATCATTAATCAGCTTCTTTTCCATTTTAAAAGCAAAATTCACAATAAATTTTGGCATGTTTCTTGCGATCATATAAGCAAAGATTTCATGAGCATCATAAACCAACTTTACCTTCATTTTTCTTTTCAGACAAATACCAGCAAATAGTGTATCAAGATCATGGCAGTGAACCACATCAAAATGAAAACCATCCCTGTACAACTGAAGCCCCTTCTTAAAAGCCTTCCACCACCAGCATGGATTTCTGAAAAGATCACCAGGTAAAACCTTCATTAAACCATGGTTATGAATACGAACCACTCTGACACCGTCAACAACATCAGAAGACCTATAGTCTTTTTTTCTATCCCAAACAATAACTGTTACACTGTGACCTGCAGCAACTAAAGACTTAGCCTCCTTGTAAACACGAGGATCAACCATAAAAGGATTTGAAAGAATCATTAAAATATTCATGTTATCAATCTAAACCTCATATCTTTCTTTCATTAATGTAATAATAGAATAAATTCTATTTCCAACTAGATAGCCAATAGAAAAAAGATATAACATGCCTAATAATTTAATATGATTCTTAATACCATCCAAAAAACTAATAGATCTATAGTCATAAGTATGTTTATTATAAATTGCTATCATCCCTTTGATTTTTCTATTCCAATTTTCAGAGATTTGCCCTTTTGTTTCGTTCTGAATCATTAGCATCTCAGGAACACAACGAACTTCATATTTTTTTGATATCCTAATTGCAATATCATATTCTTGTGCAGAAGGTAATGAGATATCAAATCCACCAATCTCCTGAAGAACTTTTTTTCCGACAAGATAAGATGAAGAAGATGATAGGTTAAACGCCTTTAAAATCATACTATGAGTAATTAATTCAGGAGATTTACTGACTCGCTCCCTTCCGAATCGTTTATCAAGTGAATAACATATCACAAGAGCCGTATTTTTATGTTTTTTCATTAAATCTACTTGTTTTTCTGTTTTTTCAGGTAACCAAATGTCATCATCATCAAGAAAAGCTAAATATTCGCCTGTTGATTTTTCAATACCTAAATTCCTAGCTTTTGGTGCTCCTTCTTTTTTTGCATTATGTATATAGATTATGTGTCTATTTTTTTTCTTTTTTAATATCTCTGAAAAAGTCTTATCTATCTTCTGCTTAAGGGATTCTTTTGAATCATCAATAATAAGTATCTCCATATCACCAGGATATGATTGATCAAGTACTGTCCGTATTGAGCACATTAATTCATTTGGTCTGTTATATGTTGGAATAATAACTGAAACTTTTTTGGCCACTGTTTATTCCTTGCCCATCTTTTCTTTTTTGATTAACTTGTTAACCTTTTTCACTGCTTTTAATAATATAGGATCTAAACCATTATCTTCAAATGATTTTATTAATGCATCCATGTCTTTTGGAAAGCAAAAACCTGCATATGGTTCACCGATCATTGCCGTCCCATATTTACTAATTCTTCTATCTAGACATGCTGCATTTGCTACCATCTGAGGGTTTGATTTAAATTTATCACTTAACTTCTTGATTTCATTCCAGTATGAAATCTGCATAGCAAGCCAACAATTTGCAGCATACTTAATTAACTCAGATGTAGTTGAGTCAGTGTAAATTATCGGAACTGTAACTGAATTAAAAACTTTCTTAAGTTTTAATTTTGTTTTTTCATCAGAAGTTCCAATTATCACTCGATCTTTGTCAAAAATATCAGCAATAGCCGTTTTTTGTCTTAGAAACTCGGGGATATGAGCTAAATGTTTAACTCCATATTTTTTTGATAATGCTATAGTAGATCCAGGGGGCATTGTACTTCTTATAACAACAGTTGGATCCTTACAGGATTTAGATAAATCACATAAAACTTTTTCTGTGTTCCATTCAGCAGTACATATCCAATAAATATCAGCTTTAACTTTCTTAAAATCTAATGTTACAGAAAAACCTTTTATCTGCAAATTTTTTAAGATCTCAGGTTTAATATCACAGAAAATAACCTCTTGACAATTAGCTCTAAGCCATACACCGGTTGCAGTTCCAACCGCTCCTGCGCCAATGATTAAATGTTTCATTTATTAACCTCTTCTATATCTCGATAGTATATCCTATTGCATGATATTATCTATCACTAATATTATATAAACCTATTGTGTCAAAAAGTCAAAAATGTATAAAAAAAGAAAAAAAATTCATTCAAATGAATTTTATATCAAAAGTGTTTTTTCCATCTCATTATTATATTCTTTAAGAGCCATCTCATCTCTTAAAGAAGGCATCATCTCATAAATTAAATCAATCATAGCTGAATATCGAATATCTGCATAATCAAGCAATGGAATAGCTCTTTTCTCTGAATATAGCTCTTTTAATTTCTGATTTAACAACTCATATAGCTCTTTATAACTAACGCTATTATCTCCCCTATTTACTAAATTCTCAATTGATTGAGATGCCATTATTTTTCCTCCAACTCCACCTTAAATATTTATTATTATCTTAAATGATAATTTATCCTCAATCATCATTTAAATTATCTCTCTCACTTAATTATTAATCTACAATATTTAGCTCTTTATAAATCTATCTATATATCTAATAATCCTCCTATTAAAATTTGAAAAAGATAATTGAATAAATAGGAAAAAATCATAATTAAAAAATGCCTTTTACATTGATTGGCTATATTAAAATATAAGAAATCTTTTAAACATCAACTAAATAGCATAAATTAATGTCTTTAATAGAAAAATGTATCGTAACAGGAGGAGCTGGCTTTATTGGCAGCAATCTTGTAGAGAGACTGATTAATGAAAATAAGCATGTAACAGTAGTTGATAAAGATCCTGACAGACAACCATTCATATCTAATTATTTACAACTTACCACATTCAAATTCTTATTAAACGATATCAACAATGTAGAAGTATCAGATTTCGATGATGATATCGATACAGTTTTTCATCTTGCAGCAAGTGCAGATATAAAAGAAAGTTTAAAGGATGCGAAACTAGACCTAGAAAACAATGTAAATGGAACACATAATATTCTTGAAATCATGCGGAAAAAAGATATAAAAAATATAATTTTTTCCTCTAGTTCTGCCATATATGGTGAAACAGACGTAATACCAACACCTGAAGATTTAGGTGATATCAAACCAATTTCATTATATGGTGCTAGCAAGTTAGCAGCAGAAGCATTTATAACTGCTTATTGCTCCTTGTACGGGATGAAATCATGGATGTTTAGGTTTGCAAATGTAGTTGGTAAAAATGAGCACCGTGGGGTAATATTTGATTTTGTAAAAAAATTAGAAAGAAACCCAAATGAACTTGAAATTCTTGGAGATGGAAAACAGGAGAAATCTTTTTTTGACGTCTCTGATTGTGTCTCAGGATTAATAGATATACCAATGATGGATACAAATATCTTAGCTGAGATCTATAACCTTGGAATATTAGAAACAACAAAAATTACTCGTTTAGCTGAGATTGTATGCGATGAATTAAAATTAAATCCAAAATTTAGATATACCGGCGGAGATAGAGGATGGAAAGGTGATGTACCTGTTACAATCCTTTCAATAGAGAAAGCATTAAACGTTGGTTGGAAACCAAAATATAGTGGAGAAGAATCAATTAGGAGAACAGTGAGGTATCTAGTTGAAAAATAAGCTATCTATTGTATTTCCGACACTAAATTCTGAAAAGGAAATTATCAAACTCTTAGATTCAATTGAAAAATTAGGCCTTGAAAGAGAAGTTGAGGTAATTGCAGTTGATGCAGATAGTGATGACCATACTATTGAAATCTTAGAACAGCGCAAATATCCAAAAATCGTTAAATTACCAAGAAATTCAACAAAAGGAAAAGCTAGAACTGAAGGCATTAAAGCAGCAACTGGAGATATTATAGCAAATATTGACTCTGATGTTGAAATTTTAGATGGTTGGCATAAAGCTATAATGGATACTATGAACTATGGAGATATTGTAGCTGGGCATTCTCCACACCCGGAGAGAGGAGATATCCCCAGAGTACCAATTTTAATTGATGGGCAAGATATTACTTATCCTGCATGTAACATTGCTCATAAAAAAGAAGTTTTTAAAAAAGTGGGATATTACAAGGACACTGAACTTGCTGAAGATTGTGATTTCAACTACCATTGTGTAAAAGCAGGATACGCCATTCAATATAATCCTAAAATGAAAGTTCTTCATCACCATTCAACAGATAAAATCGGGTTTATCAAACAGGCTTTTATTTATGGTCGAGGGAGATGGGAACTTAATAAAACTTATCCTAAACTGAAAGATAAACATCAGCATGGTCTTGGTATCAGAAACTGGGTTAGACTTGGCTTTGGTTTTCTAGGTTATCTATACGAAAAAATAAGGAAAAAATAGTAAGTTTTTCATAAACGCTAGTGACAACATTTGTGGAGGAAATTTATGGGGAAGAGAAGAGTCATCATCCT
>JAUWIE010000108.1 GCA_030605515.1 Thermoplasmatota archaeon | reverse complement strand
ACTGGTCGTTGTCGGACACCATGTTGACAGAAACTAGAAATAGCACAAAATTCACAATGATTAGAACATCCCCTTGTTGATTGTACTGCTCCAAGGATTGGATTATGTTTAATGAGATCTCTTTTAATAGGTGGTACATCTGCCATATCATAATCAGTGTTTCTCTCATATATTGGTTTTATTTTTCCTTGTTCCATATCACTTAATAATTGAGGCCAATTAGCCTCTGCCATACCAAGAACTATACTATCAGCATGCTGCTTTGCCTCATCAGGCATAGCTGTTGGATGATACCCACCAAGAACAACTTTTTTTCCTCTTCTTCTAAATTCATCTGCTATTTGATAAACTCGAGGAGCAGTCATCGTATAACATGTAATTCCAACAAGGTCAACATTTTCATTAAAATCAATTGTTTCATAGTTTTCATTAACAATTTTTACCTCATGTTTCTCTGGTGTTATCGCAGCAATATAAGGAAGTGTAATTATTGGATACCCAAGGATAATAGATGTCCAAGAACCTTTATCACTATATGTTGTTGCACCATGTTCGATCCTTGGAAATACAAGTAAAATCTTCATATGACATCCACAATTAACTATGTTTTATTAGCCTTAAATTTCTCCCGTTTATAAAATGATCGAATGCTTATACCTGATGTGAATTTATATAATGATCTAAACGGGTTAAATTCACCTGTAATAAAACTTCTTCTAAAAGAATTTCTAACTGAAAAAAAATCAAACGCGATTCTCCGAATACCATCTATAAGCTCCTCCTCAGTCATATTATTTAACTTTAAATTAAGATTACCCTCAGCATATCGTGACCAATCATAATTTGTTATCCTGCCCTCTTTATTAAGCCTTTCAAATAACCTTGTACCTGGATATGGAGTTACAATACTAAATGAAGCTTCATCAAGATCCCAATCATACATCGCTTGTAATGTTTTATCAAAAATTTCAGGTGTATCATAATCAAAACCAAACATAAAAAAACCAGTTACCATCATACCATGGTCTTTTATTTTTTTTATAGCTTTTCCATAATTTTCAACTTTATTTGTACCTTTACCGGCTTGATCTATGTTCTTCTGAGAGATAGATTCTATACCTACATACCATTTGGTAATCCCTGCTTTATTTGATAACCTTAAAAATTCATCATCTCTAGTTAGAACATTTATATTACCAAAGCATTCGAATCTTTTATTAAGTTCACTCATTGCTTTGAAAAGTTGTTTTGAATAACTTGGATTTATCGTTAATGATGCATCAGCAAAAAAAATGTATTTAGATTTTATTATTTTCATTTCTTCTATAATATTATCTATTGG
The DNA here is from genome assembly GCA_030605515.1 of Thermoplasmatota archaeon. Classification (GTDB taxonomy): domain Archaea; phylum Thermoplasmatota; class E2; order DHVEG-1; family DHVEG-1; genus JAUWIE01. The sequence goes on along the minus strand of JAUWIE010000108.1, from coordinate 3,212 downwards.
TCTTCCACGGAATTTCATACCTTCAACAACATTCATAGCACAAAATTCACAACCTGTTGGGCATCCCCGTGATGCTTGAATAGCCTCAATAAAAGGGGTATATACTCCTATATCGTGTCTTGCTGGTGGAATCATCTCAGCTGAAGGTGTTTCCCCTCTATAGAACGGCTTGAGTTTTTTATTTTCAATATCTTTTAAAAGCTGAGGCCAAGCAATTTCTGCTTCACCAATTACAACACTATCCGCATGTTTTTTTACTTCCTCAGGTAAAAGTGAAGCATGATATCCACCAAAAACAACTGGGACTCCTTGTTTTCTGAAGATATCCGAGATTTCATAACCTCTTAAAGAGTTATATGTTAAACATGAAATACCAACAAGATCATAATTTTTGTTAAACCTAATTTTTTCATATCTTTCATCTATAATCTTTACATCATGTTCCCTTGGTGTTATACCAGCTATTTGCTGAAGAGTTAAACAGGGATATTGAAATTTAGAAAGAAAACTTCTCTTGGGATTTGGATGAGGCATTATTAATAGTATTTTCATAGCTATTTTCCTTAATAGCTCTCGTTATATATCAACTTATGTTAATTTTTTTTTATCTTTAAAAGTATCTATCGTGTAAAGTCCAGGAACATTGGTAACATTTTCTAAAGGGGAGAATTTAACCCTCGCATCACATAAATACAGAAAATGAATGCTGTTTTTAGTGACTTATATCTTGACAAACGATTTTACCGATCTTGGTTGACTTTACATCAACAAAAAATTTATCAATACTAACAGACATTGTATATTGTAATATATACTTTATATCAATATATTTATAGGGATAATTATGGGGTATGGTATACTAAAAAAAATATTAACAATAAGTATAATAGGGGTTATTGTTCTGACATTTACACTTACAAAGTTTAATGTGCTTGCTGAACAAAGACAAAATGAGGGAATATATTTTGATTTATTGAGTCAAAGTATAACAACTATTCATAACGATCCAATACAATACATTTCTTCTAATTATAATAATAAATTATTTAATAGAATAATAAAAAATGTAGTTACATATCCTGAAAAAGTACAAATAAATGAAATCACAAATCATTATAAAACTTCTAGACTCCCCTTTAATGATACATTTGATCACGTTATTATTACATCTGATTCTAATGCTCCTTATTATGAACCACTTGTTGAGTGGCATACAAAAAGAGGACTAAAAGATACCGTTGTAACCACTGAATATATCTATAGAAATTATTACGGTTTAACTAATCAAGAAAGGATTCGTAATTTCATCATCTATGCTCACCAGAACTGGGGTACTCAGTTCTTCCTTTTGGGAGGAGAACATAGCACGGTTCCTTTTGAATATAGGACGTATTATGAAGAAAGCACCCCTAGTGACCAATATTACTCAGATTATGACGATGATTGGGTTCACGAGGTATTTGTTGGCCGTTCAACCGCTGAAGGTGAGACGGAGATAACCAGATTTATCAATAAGGTGCTTAAGTATGAGAAGGATCCACCATCGGATTATCTTTTGAATGTGACACTTCTCGGAACAGGGACTGATTTCATATCTCTTGAAGAAGGCATCTATAACGAAAATATTCCTTCTTTTTTTTCGGTTACTAAAATCTATACTCCACCTGGTGATCCCAGATTACCTTTTATTGATGTTCTTAATGAGGGGCAGAATTTAGTAAATCAAGGTGAAATTTACTCTTGTATTGATAACTTAGATGTTGATAATCTGACAAATTATAATCGTACTTGTATTGTCTTTTCCACTACTTGTTATGGTAATGAGATGGATATAAATGACTGTCTTGGAGAGCATTTTGTGATTTATAATGATTGGAGGGCAGGTGTAGCTTTTATTGGTAATACACGAGATGGAATATTTTTGGAAGGGCAGCCTGAAGAGCTAACTGGAGGACTCGACAAGGAGTTTTGGAAATCATTGTTCTTTCGGAATGAATATATCCTTGGTGAGACGTTCGTGGATGCTAAGCACTATTTTTCTACCTCATCACCTTATCAAAATATAAAAGAACATTGCGAGTGGACGTTAAACCTCTTGGGTGATCCAGCTATGCCTATTTGGACAGATATACCAAAGAGCTTTAATGTTACTCATTCTACTACAATTTACACTGAAACACAGCTTTTTACAGTCCATGTAGAAAATATCAGTGGATTTCCTGTTGAAGATGCATATGTAAGTTTATGGAAAGATGATGAAATCTATGAAAGAGGATACACCAATACTTATGGTGACATCACTTTAAGTATTTTACCTGAGACTTCAGGAGATATGTATGTAACAGTTTCAAAACATAATTATCTTTCATATGAAGGTATAAGTAATGCCCTAATCTGTGGTAATTTAAATCGTGATGGAAATATTAATATTGCTGATTTAACCTATCTAGTAGCATATTTGTTTGGTGGGGGACCATCCCCAATACCCTCTCTTTGTGTCGGTGATTTAAATGGGGACGGTATTGTAAACGTAGCTGATATGACATATATAATTTCATATTTGTATGGTGGTGGACCTGTACCAGTAACAGACTGCTGTGGATAAAACCTAGACAAAACACCTGTTTTCAATACTTTTATTAGTTATTTCGTTAGAAAAATTTGCTAGGTGTCATCCCATCATTTATTAGATTCTATTTCATTTTTAAGTTTTAACAATGCCTCATTAACAGCATGAGATATTGTTGAAAAACGTTTTTCTTTTATTTTTGATACGATCCAATGGAAAAGTTCTGGATCTATTGAAACTGATCGTTTAACGGATAAAGCTCCTTTCTTTTTTGGTCGCACCATAAATTACGGTAATACACCGAAACTTATAAATACTTCTATTACTATAACATTTATAGTAATACTAAAACTTACCAATAATATGATACTTGGTGGAGAATGAAATTGAAAGAAAAACGTGAATCAATAAAGAATTATCAACTTGACAGTCCAATAAAACTAAATCCAAAAACATCTACATTTGAAAAAGTTGCATTCCATGCTGAAAGATGGCAAAGACTTAGCAAATCATCAATTGATCATAGATTAAGATGCGCAAGAAGAATGGCTAAACATCCAGTATATCCCATAAGTTTTAAAAATCCAATCTATGAACAATTCATAGCTTATATGGATTACCGAGAAAGAACTGAGAAAGTTAC
>JAUWIE010000115.1 GCA_030605515.1 Thermoplasmatota archaeon | reverse complement strand
AAAACAATATATAAAAAAAATTGGTCAAGATGTTAAAATAACAGTAAAAGAAGTTGACAATATAAAAGCAGTTAGACCCGGTTCTGCTACTCCACCGCCAGTTGTATTATCCAAAGTAAAAGACAATTAATCATATGATTTGTAATCTTTGATGAGGACGATATGTCACCTGAAAATAACAATATTGAAAAAAGAAAAAAGAAAAAATTTATGGACTTTGCTATTAAAAGAATCGAAAAGATATTAGTAAAAAACCGATTTTTCGCAAAATTTTATTCTTATTTTTTTAAAAAAATGACGATTGATGAATTTAAAATAGTTGATCTCCAAGAAAATTCAAAAGTAGTAAATATTGGTTGTGGATCGATTCCACATACTCTTTTAATTCTTGCCAGAGAGAAAAAATGGAGTTTCATTGGTATTGATAAAGACAAAAATGCTGTAAAATCAGCTGAGAAAATGATAAAGACATATAATCTCGCAAATAGGATTAAAGTAGAATATTCTAAAGGAGAAGATTTTTCTTATTCAGGGTTTGATTTAATCATTGTTTCATATGGTGTTGAACCTAAGAAAGATCTCCTAAAGAAGATTGGTAATTCAATGGATGACCACAGTGTTATTTTATATCGTACTACTTGGGATAGTCTTGATAAAATCTATGGATTAGACATAATTCCAAAAAACCTTAAGGTTAAAGAAACATATGATCGCACAGATGGCATAAAAGCTGTACTTCTAATGAAAAACAAAACTAATAAATAAAACATAAAATAATATTATCATAGTTGGTGATAAAAAGAAATGAAAATACTGCTTATCAATGCAAACATGCATTATAGCCATACATTTACCAGTCAGTTTTTATATAAATTGAACTCCAATCCTATTCTTGTTCTTCAGCAACTTGCAGCTGCTACACCAAAAGAACATTGGATTAAATTAATTGATGATCGGTATGATAACCCGTTTTATAACGGAAAAATTGATCTTGTTGGTATTTCCACTTTAACACCAAGTGCTCCACGAGCATATGAAATCGCTGATGTTTATAGGAAAAAAGGAATACCTGTTGTTCTTGGAGGAATCCATGCTTCTGCTGTTCCAGAGGAAGCAAAACAACATGCTGATAGTGTTGTAATTGGGGAAGCTGAAAGATCATGGCCTCAGCTTATTTCTGATCTAAAAAATGGAAAAATAAAACCATTTTATAAACCCGATTTTAAAGTACCACCAGAAGATATCCCTGAGCCTAGACGTGATCTTTTACGAATAAAACCTTTAATGTCTGCTATTGCTACATCTAGAGGTTGCCCATATCATTGTTCATTTTGTACTCTTACTCATTTACATGGGTCTGAATACAGACCTCGTCCTGTTGAAAATGTTATTGAAGAAATTCGACATACACCTCGTAAGTTTCTTGTGTTTCTTCACGATGCTTCTCTTACAATTAATAGAGACTATGCCAAAGCATTGTTTAAAGCAATGATACCCTTAAAGAGAAAATTTATCGCATATGGAAGCGCGCCTATTCTATCAAAGGATGATGAACTTCTAAAACTTTCAAAAAAAGCAGGGTGTATTACTTGGTGTGTTGGTTTTGAATCTATTTGCCAGGATTCCCTTAAATCCGATGCAAACAAGGGTTACTCAGTTGAAAGCTATGAGATGATGGTTAAAAAAATCCATAAATATCGGATGAATACATTTGGATCATTTGTCCTAGGATTTGATCATGATACACTTGATATCTTTGATAAAACATTACAAGCAGCTTATGATTTTGGTATTGATGCAGCTGAATTTAATGTTTTGACACCTTTTCCCATTACAAGACTTTTTAAACAGCTTGATAAAGAAGGTAGGATTCTAACTAGAGATTGGGAAAAATATGATCTTCATAATGTTGTATATCAACCAAAAAATATGACACCTGAAGAGCTTTATAATGGTGTAGCAAATATTTCAACAAGGTTTTATTCGCCTGAAAAAACAATTCAAAGAATTGCTAATGTTACATTTAAGACCAGGAGATTTCCAAATATTCTAATAGTTGGAGCATTAAATATTATAATGGCACGATTCCACTTGGAATTCAGCTTGCTATAAAATTCTATTTTTAAAGATTTGACAATTGAGTTCTTAATAAATTGAAATCCCTTCTCAAAATAGATCTAAATATCTGTTTCACAATATATTTTGGCCTTAGATAAAAACTTCTTACTGCCTGTTTACAATATTCTTTTAATTCGTCTTCAGTAAAATTCCCCAATCCTCTTTTAGAATTTGCCATAACTGAAAAATCATCATTTTTATTAATCTGACCGTTTTCTATCGCATCGTTCCAAAGATCTGAACCAAACATATACATCAATGGTAAAAAAAGAACGATATCAAAAGGTAAAGAACAGGCAAATCGAATGGTTTGTTTAATATGTTTCTCTGTTTCAATTGGAGCACCTAAAATAAAATTTCCAGTTGTAATAAAATTCATTTCTCTACTTAAGTTCATTGCATATCTTATTTGTTTTAATGTAATATTCTTATTATAAAAATCGAGCACATCTTGGTTTCCTGATTCGATGCCGAACTCCAAATATGTAACTCCTGCTTTTTTCATTTTTGTGTATAGATCACGATCTGCTGAATCAACTCTTGCACCTGCAATTAATATATCACTTTCTGATCCAATTTCTATAAGCCTATCCATCATAGTATGAGCTCGTTTTTTATCTGCAAGAAAATTATCATCCACAATATACACTGAATTATATTTTTCATTTATTTCTTGTATCTCAGAAACAACATTTTCAGCTGATCTTTGTCTATATATCTTATAGGAAATAGCAAGTCTAGAACAGAAACGACAGCCAAATGGACATCCTCTACTTGAAACCAAGGATGTTAATTTTGGCTTAAATAAATAGGTATCATTTATTTTACCATAGTCATATTTATCCACAAGATGACGTGAAGGGAATGGTATAGAATCCAGATCCTTTATTATTTTATGAGGTTTTCCTCTTTTTATTACATTGTTTTTTCTATAAAAAATTCCAGGTAGTTCAGATAGATTCTTATTTGTGCCTTCTAAAATCTTAGCTACCTCTTTGATAACATAGTCTCCTTCTCCTTCGATACAGATATCTGCATCAGGAATATGAAGAAGAGATGTTTTGGGGTGAAATGTACAATGTGGTCCACCAATAATAACAGGTATCGATGAATCGATTTCTTTAATTTTTTTTACTATGTGTGCTGCATCTTTATAAGAGGATGTATTCACTGAAAGTCCAACAGCATCAATATCTTTCAAAGATTTTCTAAGATAATTTTCCTCAAAATGTTCAGAAAATGCATGAACAACTTCAACCTTATGACCATCATCTTCTAGAGCTCTACCTATGTAAAGTAATCCTAATGGTGGCGTAAATGGATTTTTTAAATTAGTAATTTTTCTTGCGAAAACAATTGTAGATCTTCCATGAACATTCATGAGTAGAAACTTCATTTATTTCACATCAAAACAAAAACAAAAGTTAACACTATAATTTAAATTTTTTGTTAATAATTCTAAATTCCATTTTTTCTTTTGGATATCTTTTTATCAAACAATATTCTAAATATATAAATAATGTTTGAATTTTTTTTATATACAATAAATTGTTTGATAAAAGAATCATATTTATAAGGAGATAATGAATTAATTAAAAAAAACCTTAGTTAACATTTGGAGAAAAGTAACTGTGCTAAAAAATGAAAACAAATATGTTTTTGAGTTTAAAGCAGCCGAACAAATTTATAGTGAATCTAGTGTAAAAATTTCAGTTGTAAATACTATAAATGATTTAAAAGATTTTCACAAAGTACCTTGGATTGTATATCATAAGGATCCTTATTGGGTTGCACCATTTTGGAAGGAATTAAAGGATCTTTTTAGATCCAGAAATCCATTTTGGAGTCATGCAGAATCAAAACTTTTTATTGCATATAAAGATAATAAAGCAGTTGGCCGAGTGGCCGCTATTATTGATTATGCATATTGTAAAAACATCAGAGAAAAAATCGGCTATTTTGGTTTTTTTGAATGCATAAAGGACTCTGAAATAGGATTAAAATTGTTGGAGAAAGCTCAAGAATGGTTAATATCAAAAGGAATGTCTATTATGCAGGGCCCAATAAATGGACGTGTTGATCTTGGATGTGGCTTTTTATATGAAGGTTTTGATATAGCGCCATCTATTATCGGATCATATTCACCTAAATATTATAATGATTTTTCAGTGAACTTTGGTATGAAAAAATCAAGGGATTTACTTGTTTACTATCTTGATCTGAAACCGTCTATTCCAGAGTATATCAAAGAAGCAGCAGAACGATGTAAAGCAAATGGCGTTAAAATACGTAGATTTAATCGTTTTCGATTAAAAAAGGAAATGAATTGGTGGGTTGATTTGATGAAAGATATTTTTTCTGAACATTGGGGATATATATCCGTTTCAGATGAAGAGGTGAAAACAAGATTTGGTGTAAAACAAGCGAGATGGTTTGTTGATTCAAGCCTATTTTTAGTTGCAGAAATTGATAACAAACCTATCGCTTTTAAATGGTCAACACCCGATTATAATCAAATTTTTAAAAAACTAGATGGAAAACTAGGAATTGTTGAAATTATAAAGTTTTTATGGTATAAGCGAAGAATCAACCAAGGTAAATTTAATTTTGTTGGTATCAAAAAGGAGTATCGGAGTCTAGGTATTGGGAGTTGTATGAATTATTATACAATGTTAGAAATGAAGAAACGTGCGTATAATGGTGCTGAATGTGGATGGATTGATGAACATAATACTGCTTCAATAAGGACAATAGAAAAAACTGGTGCAAAACTCTATAAAAAATATCGTGTTTATGAGAAAATAATTAGTTAATTTGCTAAATTGAGTTGTCAATAATTTTACTTTCAATCAATATAATATCCTCTGTTGTAGTAGCCATTTCCTTTATTTTTGGAATAGCATAAATTGATGTCATAAATACTCCTCGCTCAAGAAAATCATAAAAGTTTTTTGCCAGTTTTGTCCAATTTTCGGATTCCTGTTTTAGTAATATTGCATCATGTTGGCATATTTTCGAAAGGTTTGTATCATTTATATGATACTGATTTTTTTGTAGATATTGAGAGATATTGTGTTTTTCAATTGCAATTTCATGAAAGTAATTTAATAAACTTTTGTAATATGCAAGATTAATATTTGATGAAAATATTTTTTCAACAAATTTACACATATTATATTGAATATAAAAAAGACGTGTGAGTAATGTAGATTTATATAATATTAATGTTGTAATATGGTTTTGTATTCCTTTTCCAAGGTGGTTTTTTAATGTTTTCACGGTATTAATTCCAAGATTAGTACATTCCCAATCAAGAACTACATGATCATCATATGCAGAAAGATTACCCTTTAGTTTTTCGATGTTTCTTTTATATGCCAGTTCAAATGCAATTGTTTTATCTAATGGTTCTTTTGGTGTATCATTGAATGTTCCTATTAAATATGAGAGATTTGACTGCCAAAAAAATGAGGATAGTCTCTTATGTGCATTTCTAAATTTTGTTAATTTCATCCATACATATGTACCTTCCTTTGGATGATTAAGGACTCCTGCTAGAGGGTCATTGAAACATATTGTCCCATTGCTCTCATTGAAACCAACTAGTACTATTGCATGATAGAAACCACTTGAAAATAAGTCCAAAATACGATTTGTTATTTTTTCTAAAATTGTATCTGATATATTTGTTTCAATAATTAGTGAGTTTCTGATTGATGGTAAAATACTTGGTTCAACATTTGTGATGACTGGTATGTTATTTGAAATATTTTGTTTGACTCTAATCCAGTATTCAGTCCACCGTTCATGTTCTGATAGAGTAGTATCAGCTCTCCATTCCATATATGATAGACCATAAAGTTCAGCTAAGAAGCTTCGATCTGCTTTCCACATGGATGATCCAACAGAGCCTGCAGGTAATCGAGGTAATATTGGGGGTGAATATACTAATGAATAACCTACCCCTGAATTGAAGAGTACTTCATGTAATGTAGTGTTTATCCCAAAATATTTGAATATCATTGTAGGGCTTGCATATGCGCAGTAAAACCCTGTTTCTTGGCTGACATATGGTACTTGTTCTATGATATTGTTTTTATTTCCTTTTATCATCTCAGAAGTACCTGAAGATGTATTGTCGTTTGCTGAAAGAGGTATATTTGAGAAGAGTAATGACAATATCAATAATAAGACAATGCACTGCATCATTACGTTTTTCATTTTTTTACCTCTAATTATTCTACATTAGATTTTTTTAGTAATATAATATATAATATTTTACATATAAATATTTATCTTGAAAAACTCTTAACGAGGGGGAATCCCCTGATAACATCTAAGTGGGTTTCCAAGTGGTAATAAAGTAAGACATAGATTGCAATTAATACATCCTGATTGTTCATTTGATCCTGATAATATCTTATTTGGAAAATAAGGATCATGAATTAAAGGTCGAGCCATGCAAATCATATCTGCTTTATTAGATTCAATAACATACCTCATATAACCTGGACTCCTGAAACAGCTACCAGCAAGAATCGGCACATTTAGTTGTTTTTTAAAAAGAGCGATATGATTAATATTATGATGTGCTTTGAACCAATTATTATGGTTAATTATTAAATCAATAGGAGTTAATAGATGACTTAGGACTGCTGCTTGAAAAGGTTTTTCTTCATAGATATAGACTGCTTTGACTGAATCTTTTATTGGTAGGGCTCCTCTATTTGCATTAAAACCACATGACACCTCGATTGCATCTATACCTACTTCCTCAAGTTGTTTTGCAGTATCTAATGATTCATTTATGTTAATAAGTGGTATAAAAGGAGGTATACTTGCATATGAATACAAATATGAGTCAAGTTTAATCGTGATTGGGAAACTATCGCCGACTCTTTCCCGAATGCAATTGTAAACTTCTAGTAAGAAACGCTGACGGTTTTTTAATGAACCACCATACTTGTCATTTCTTCGATTTAATCTCTTTGATAGAAACTGAGAAATTAAATATGCATGAGCACCATGAAGTTGAATACCATCAAAACCACCTTTTTTAACTCGTAAAGCACTTTTTCCAAAATCATCTATAATTTTTTCAATTTCAGATAAAGAAAGTTTTTTTGCTTTTTTTGTTTTTGAAGGAGCTACAATTCCCCTATCTTTTCGTTTACCTGAAATAACTTTAAAACCAGCATGATTAAGCTGAGCAAATATAGCCGCTCCATTATTATGAACGATATCTGCGACTTTTTTTAAAAGAGGAATTTGATCATCATTATCTGCACTTGCCATTCCTTTATAATCCCATCCCTCCTCATTAACATGCATATGACCTGTTATAATCAGGGCGATACCACCAGAACTAAGTTTTTCATAATAATCAAAATAATTCTGTTTAATTATGCCTTTTTCATCCACCATGCTTTCTTTTGTCGCAGATTTTACAAGGCGGTTCTTAAGAGTAATACTATTAATTTGAAATTTTGTTGCTAATGGATCTTTATCTTTGAAATCTATATCATTGCTTTGATCTATTGATTTGGCTTTCATTTTGAATCACTTAAGTATAAATTGATACAAGTAGAGGCTATGCGCTAATTTAAAAACATATTAGTGATATATAGTTATTAATATTACCTATAATATTACTTTAGAAAATTGGTGAGTTGGATAGATGAAAAAGATAATGGTTGTAGATAATGAGCATGATATTGTTGATTTAACAAGAACAGTTCTTGAGATTGGTGGCTATAACGTTATACCAGCTTATAGCGGTGAGGAATGTCTAAGAAAACTTGATAAAGAAAAAGTTGACCTAGTTCTTTTAGACATTATGATGCCAGGGATGAGCGGTTGGGATGTTTTCAACAGGATTAAAAAGAAATCCCCAGATGTCAAAGTAGCTTTTATGAGTGTACTAGAGATATCTGATAAAAGGAAACAGGTTCTTCTTGATGAAGGACTTGCTGATTATATTATGAAGCCTTTTGATAAAGATGGATTATTAAATAGGGTAGATGATATTTTAAAAGAGTAGTGAGAATATGCCAAAAAAAATAATGGTTGTTGATGACGAGCCTGATATCTTATTTACAGTTGGACAAATGTTAGAGTTAAGTGGGTATGAAGTAATTAAAGCATCTGATGGAAACGATTGTCTAAATAAGTTAAAAGAAATAACTCCTGATCTTGTTTTACTAGATATAATGATGCCTGAGATGAGCGGTTGGGACGTAGCAGCTAAGATAAAAGAAAACCCTCATTGGGCAACTATACCTATTGTTTTTCTAACTGCTAAAGGTGATACAATGAGTGTTGGTATGGGAAACATGGCATCAGAGGATTATATTACAAAACCTTTTGATATTCAAGATCTTAAAGATAGAGTTGAGAAAATATTAAGTAGAGAATAAGATTAATTATTAAATTAATCATATTTATTTTTACCAAAGGTTTAAATTAATTTAGTATATTCCAGGTTTACCTTTTTGGGGGGTAAAAAAAAATGAGAAGAAAAATTGGAAAAAACTACGAAGTTGTAGTTTCAGTTTTGTTAATGATGCTGATGATCTCTAGTGTTCTAGCATATGCAAACGTTGGTGAATACAAACAAGATTTACAGAACAATGAAATGAATTTAATAGATAACAAAGAAATTGTAAGTGTTACAATACCTGTTGGGTCTTATGATATTAGGATTAATGAAGATGGACATGAAGTTGTTGCAGAAGGTTTTGGTCGTTTATTAGTACCGGGTAAGCCAAATCTTCCATCAAAGATTGCTGCAGTTGCTATTCCTCCAGGAACCAAAGTAGTTGATGTTACTTATACTACCAGTGATGGCGTTATTCTTCCTGGAGCATATGATATCTCTCCTGCTAGATTACCAAGGGTTATTGGTGAGGAGAATCCTATAATTTATGAAAAAGATAAACAAAGATATAATGAGAACTATGAATCAGTATATGGAAATAATGAATTTTATCCATCTGAAGCAGTTGAATTTGTTCGTTCTGCTGGATATCGAAAATATAACCTTGTTGATGTGAGAGTCAATCCTTTTTCGTATCGTCCGATATCTGATCAATTAATTTATTACCCTGAAATTACCATTAATGTTAATTATAAGTATTCAAACAATAGGTTTGATGTAGTTCGTGATAACATTGATGGAGCTGAACAAATCGCTGAGGAATTTATCCTTAATTATAATCAAGCTCAGCAATGGTATCCAAAAATAAAGCAGATGGAAAAAGATCTTTATGATTTTGTAATTATCACACTTGATTCATTGACATCATCAGTTGTACCATTGGTTAATTGGGAAGTATCTAAGGGTAGAACAGTTGAAGTTGTGACTACTTCATGGATTGATTCAAATTATGCAGGTTATGATTTAGCTGAGAAAACAAGAAATTTCTTAAGAGATAAATATCCATCCAGTGAATGGGGTATTGAAGATGTCCTTATTGTCGGTCATTATGATGATGTACCTATGCGTCGTTGCTGGCAAGATGTAGGATATGGAATGCCGGAGACGGATTATTATTATGCAGAGTTATCTTTACCGGATGATGAATCATGGGATGATGACAAGGATCACCGCTGGGGTGAAAGTTCAGATTCTATTGATTTCTATACAGAAATTAATGTTGGAAGGATACCCTGGAGTGACCCAAGTACTGTATTGAGTATTTGCGAGAAATCTATCGCTTATGAACAAAACGATGACCCATCCTATAAGAAAAACATTTTGCTGCTAGGTGGTTTTTTCTGGAATAACGAACCGCCATATTATATTCCTGTCACTGATAATGCGGTTCTTATGGAAACCAAGGTTGATCAACCATGGTTTTCCGATTGGACAATGACAAGGATGTATGAGAAAAACACGGATTGTTGGTCCTCATATGATTGTGATTACCCACTTCTACATAGCAATGTTATGTCAGTTTGGCCATCTGGTACATTTGCCTTTGTGAACTGGGCGGGTCATGGTTCACCTGTTTCAACACATATCCGTGGTCTTGGATCCCCAGCTTTTATCGAAGCAGATGACTGCCCATCATTAAATGATGAGTATCCAGCTATAATTTTTGCTGATGCATGTAGCAACTCAGATACAGATTACTTAAACATTGGTCAAGCTATGATGCAACAAGGTAGTATTGGTTTTCTAGGTTCTACAAAAGTAGCATATGGATGTCCAGGGTGGAGTGATCCATACGATGGTTCTACTCAATCACTTGATTATTTCTTCACAACCTATGTAACATCTGGTGAATGCACAATTGGTGCTGCACATCAAAAAGCACTTAGAGACATGTACACAAATGGATTATTTTCTGCTGTTTATTATGAAATGTTTGAATGGGGTGCACTATGGGGCAACCCTGATCTTGAAATGTTTCTCCCACCATTAAAAATGAGTTTTCCGGATGGTTTACCAGAGTATATTGATCCATTTATCCCAACAACTATTACTGTAAAAATAACTGAAGTATCAGATACATATATTCCAGATTCAGGTATGCTTCATTATCGATTTGATGGTGGTACATTCCAAACTACAACAATGACACATGTCAGTGAAAACCTATATGAGGTTACACTTCCTGGTGCTAGCTGCGGTAGATTACCAGAGTTTTATTTCAGTGCAGAAAGCACAAGCTCTGGAGAAGTATATAATCCAATTGATTCGCCAGCATCATTTTATTCAGCATTTATTGGAGAACATATCATCCTTTATAATGAAGATTTTGAAACAGATACAGGATGGACAGTTGAGAACAGCCCAGGTCTTATTGATGGTCCATGGGAACGAGGTGACCCTGTCGGCGGTGGTGACCGTGGAGACCCACCAACAGATTTTGATGGCTCAGGGCAATGTTATCTTACAGATAACGTTGATGACGACTTCAGATGTAGATGATGGAACTACTTGGCTTATTTCACCAACTATTGATCTTAGCGATGGTGACGCTGAAATTTCATATGCTTTATGGTACACCAACAACTTTGGCAACGACCCAAATAATGACCTGTTTAAAACATATGTTTCCAATGATGACGGTGGTAGCTGGACACTAGTTGAAACAATCGGGCCGGAGACATCTGGAGGGTGGACAGTACATAGTTTCATGGTAGGTGATTTTGTCATACCAAATGATCAGATAAAAGTTCGATTTGAAGCATCAGATCTCAATGAAGGATCCGTAGTTGAGGCAGGAATTGATGATTTCACTATATCTAGATATACCTGTGAACCAAATGTATTATGTGGTGACATTGATTTTGATGGAAAGGGACCAGACATAGCAGATCTAGTATATCTAGTAGATTACATGTTCCAGGATGGCCCTCCACCAATTATAATGTGTTCATCGGATATCGACGCAAATGGCGAAGCACCAAATATTGCAGATCTTGTATACCTTGTTGAGTACATGTTTCAGGGTGGTCCAGAGCCGGGTAACTGCTGTGATAATTGGTGATTAAATAATTATGGTGGTCTTTTCACCACCTTTTTTTTACTTACATATGTATCTGCATATGCACCTACAGAAAAGATAAATAAACATATACTATAATTTGTCACATGTAATTCCTTTTAATAAAAGGGTACATAGCGATTAGTTATTATTGGGGCGAGGAGAGATTATGCAGACAAAGATCAGAATTAAATTTGGAAGGAAAACACATAATAAGCAAGAATCCTTGAATCAAAGATCATTAAAAGATGATAAAATTGAATATATAAGAAAAGAAATTGACAAATTACCAGGTATTTCAAAAAAAAGATATCAAATCAAAGGAAAAATTGATCTTTTAAAATCTTGTATAATCATGAATTTGATATTTTCCATTCCGATTGGTACATATCTAATCTTTGCAGGTGCTTTAAATTCTATTTATATAATTTTTATTTGTGGAATTTTTATATTATTAGAGAGTATCTGTATATATGCATTGTCAGATATAATTTCTTTTATACTAAAGAATGTATATCTATTAAGAATCCGTCGATATATTGCAAAGTATCAATAATTATCCAAAATTGAAATATATATTTAGAAAAAAACTCATAAAAAAAAAATTATGTTAACATAAAGGAGAGATAAGATGGTAGGTGAAGAAATAACCAAATGGACAACACATTTTTCACTTGATAAAATACTTAGTGGGGATCTATCAGCATTTGAAGAATTATTTATTTTAATAATAGCAATTGCTGCTTACTCGATAATTATTTGGCATTATTATCGTTTTATTGCAAGAAGAGATTGCTTTACATTAAGCACAAAAAAATATCCAAAAGTTGTTGGATTCTTGAAATATTTCTTTATTTTTCCCTTTGTCGCCTTTCTTTTCTTCATGGGATTTTCTTTATTATTACTATTTCTAACAAGAACTTATGAAATCTCTGCTGTCCTTTCTACATCATTTGCAATAACTATTGCTATTAGAATAACAGCATATTACAATGAAGACCTTTCAAAAGACGTAGCTAAAATGCTCCCATTTGCATTACTGGGCATATTTCTAGTCGATCCCTCATATTTCAGATTTGAAGATATAATTGATAGAATATATTCCCTTCCAGAATTCATAACTTTAGCAATTCAATATATTCTGTTTGTAATATTTGTAGAATGGATTTTAAGGATATTTCTTACGATATATTACGCAATTTTTCCAAATAGACGGAAACATTTGATCGAAAAACAACCAGAAGATAACCGAAATTAGAATTAAACGAAAAAATATACTATTGGTAAAGGGGTGAATTAAACTATTATTTTTTATATAAAAATGAAATGGACTCCAACCAATGTATACTTTATCAACATTTTCCTCCAGTAGGATTTCAAAGGATTTTACAATTAGAAAAACCATAGTACCGCGAGGTGAATTGATAGCTCTCCTTGTAAGATCCATATAGTACCTATTACATCCATATATTGGATAATACAAAATGAAGCCAACTATCCCATCATTATGTTTGCGTATAAAATATCTTACATCGCTACAATTTTCAAAAACTACTTTTCCAAATGCAAAAGTTAACTCAGATATATTTTTTGTACTAATCCATTGTTTTGAATGCTCTACAATACTCCTTTGTTATTGGAAAAACTTTTAATGTAGTAGCCTTTATAAATATATTCAATGCGTAAAACATTTGCACTTTACCTAATTATCCTAATACTGATCTCATACACAATTCATGCTGAAAACATAAATGTAGAAGAAGGCATTTCAAGTACAGAGGATTTATCCTATTTAGGTTCAATCCGCAAACCAATTGAAGACGCCATTATACTTCCAGATAGCAACCCCTTTTTTGGAATTATCGGTGCAAATATAGCGTGCTGGTACGACACAGATAATAACTCAACAGGACTACTGCCCTTTCTTGTTCAGCATGACGGAAAACTCACTGATCATCAGGAGATATTCCTTGATCAATATCTGGAATCAAAAAACAAGACTCTGCTAGTACTCGGTGAACAATTACATACCAAACATGACACAACAGAAATACTAGGCGATCCACCCCATGTTGCTATAACTGCTGCAACATATGTATTCACACAAGCCCCAACTGTACTAATAATCCCCTATGACACCAAAGATGCATATCGACTGAGTCTCATAGCTACACCTCTAGCTAGCTATCTTAACATCCCCATTCTCATCTACGATGACAACCAAATGGAACTACAAGGTGTCTGCAACACATTGAATACCACTGATGCCGTTGTCATTGGAGATATCCAATTAACACTTCCAAATATTACAATTACTGTATTAGAAAC